>DATJRL010000326.1:0-2957 GCA_035504785.1 Caulobacteraceae bacterium | reverse complement strand
CTCAACGTCGCGGTGCAGGAGCGTTTCCTGGCCCCGATCAGCGAATGGCTCGGCGGCGAGGACGCCCGGGCCCGCGCCCGGGTGTTGGCCGCCGCCTTCATTGGCTGCCTGGTCGAGCGGCTGATCCGCGGCGAGGCGCTGACGGGGCGCGAGCGCGAGGTGTTCGTCGAACGCGCGACCGCGATGTTCGAAGCGCTGATCGACGCCTGACGACACCGTCGCCCCCCACGCGAGCGCGCCGAGACCCGACGATCCAGCCCGACCCGCGCCGCGCGCCGTCATCGCGCTCTTGCGCGAAGGCCGGACCGGAGACAAACAAGCGTTCGAATTGGCCGCCAAGGACCCCGCATGACCATCGTTGACCCCGAAACGAAGGCGCGCCCGACGCTCGACAAAGCGGCGCTGCTGGCGAAGTACCGCGCCGAGCGGGACAAGCGGCTGAAGCCCGAGGGCAACGCCCAGTATCGCCGCATCGAAGGCGTCCTCTCGCGCTACAAGGACGATCCCTACACGCCGCTGACGCCGCGCGAGGCGAAGACCGACCACGTGACCTTCGCCTTCGTCGGCGGCGGGTTCGCCGGGCTGGTGACGGCGGCGAGGCTGGTGGAGGCGGGCGTCACCGATGTCCGCATCGTCGAGAAGGGCGGCGACTTCGGGGGCACCTGGTACTGGAATCGTTATCCGGGCGCGCAGTGCGACACCGCTTCGATGGTCTACATGCCGCTGCTCGAAGAGACCGGGCATGTCCCCAGCGAAAAGTACGCCCACGCACCGGAGATCCTGGCGCAGTGCCAGCGCATCGGCCGACGGTTCGGGCTCTATGACCACGCGCTCTTCCACACCGAGGTCGAGGGCGTGGAATGGGACGCCGGCGCGCACCGCTGGGTGATCCGGACCAACCGGGGCGACCGCTTCACCGCCCGGTTCATTGGACTCGGCACCGGGCCGCTGCACGTGCCGAAGCTGCCCGGCATCCCGGGCATCGAGAGCTTCAAGGGCCATGCGTTCCACACCAGCCGCTGGGACTACGACTACACCGGCGGCGATCCCTACGGCGCGCCGCTGGACCGCCTTTCCGACAAGCGGGTGGCGATCATCGGCACCGGGGCGACCTCGGTGCAATGCGTGCCGCATCTGGCTGGCGCCTGCGCGCAGCTCTACGTCATCCAGCGCACGCCATCGTCGGTGGACGTGCGGGCCAATGCGCCGATCGACCCGGACTGGTTCGCCGGCGTCGCCGCGCCGGGCTGGCAGCAGCGCTGGCTGGAGAACTTCACCCAGAACCAGGCCGGCGGCACGGCCGACGAGGATCTGGTGCAGGACGGCTGGACCGACCTTTCCCGCCGCATCCGCGCGCGCATGTCCACGATTCCGCGCGAGCAGCTGACCCCGGCGGCGATGTGGGCGGCCTACGAGGACTCCGACTTCGAGAAGATGGAGGAGATACGCGCCCGCGCCGACGCGGTCGTGAAGGACAAGGACACGGCGCAGAAGCTGAAGGCCTGGTACCGCCAGCTCTGCAAGCGGCCCTGCTTCCACGACGAATACCTGCAGGCGTTCAACCAGCCGCGCACCAAGCTTCTGGACACCGACGGCCAGGGCGCCCAGGCGATCACCGAAAAAGGCGTGGTTGTGGCGGGCGTGGGGTACGAGGTCGACTGCATCATCTATGCGTCCGGCTTCGAGGTCGGCACCGGCTACACCCGCCGGGCCGGGTTCGACGTGATGGGCCGGGACGGGCTGAAGATCTCGCAGGCCTGGGCCGACGGGATGCGCAGCAAGCATGGCATCCACGTGCACGGCTTCCCGAACCTGTTCTTCGTGCAGCCGACCCAGGGCGCGAACCTGATCTCCAACGTGCCGCATAACCTCACCGAGGCCGGCAAGACCATCGCCGGGATCGTGCGGGAGACGCAGGCGCGCGGCTGCCAGGAGGTCGAGGTGACCCAGGCGGCGCAGGACGCCTGGGTGGAGTTGCTGCTCACCGGCCCCGGCCGCATGATCGGATCGACCGACTGCACCCCCGGCTATTACAACAACGAGGGCCAGCCGCTGGCGGAGTCGCGCTACGCCGTGGGCTATCCGGCCGGCGCGACGGCCTACTTCCGGTACCTGGACGAATGGCGCAGGTCCGGCGCGTTCGAGGGACTGGAGTTTCGGTAAGCCAGGCGGCGGCGCCCGTTCGTCCGAATAGAAAACAACTGTTTGAATTCGTCCAGACAGGCTACATCGCTGTTCGAGGCGGTCCGGGCGACCCAAGGTCCGAACCACGGGACAGAGGAGATGCTGAAGATGGCGGCGGACGATCACGACCTGGCGGTAGCGCAGGCAAGCGCGATGGACCTGGAGGCCGAACTCAACAACCTCGGCATGTCGAAGGAGGCGCGGCCGCTGTTCGACGCGGTGAAGCGGCATATCGCGGAGAACGTCGCGCCGATCGCCGACGAGTTCTATCGGTTGGGCGAAGGCCGCGCGGACCGCTGGAGCTGGGCGCCGGGCCAGCTGGAGCTGCTGGAGGGCGCCAAGAACAAGGCCAAGGCCAACGGCCTGTGGAACTTCTTCCTGCCGACCTCGGAGATCGGCCGCGGACTGACCAATCTCGACTACGCCTACATCGCCGCCGAACTCGGCCGGCAGCCGCTGGCCTCCGAGACGCTGAACTGCTCGGCGCCGGACACCGGCAACATGGAGGTGCTGGAGAAGGTCGGCACGCCGGAACAGAAGGAGAAGTGGCTGAAGCCGCTGCTCAACGGCGAGATCCGCTCCGCCTTCGGCATGACCGAGCCGGGCCTGGCCTCGTCCGACGCCAAGAACATCGCCTGCCGCGCCGAACTGGTCGGCGACGAATGGGTGATCAACGGCGAGAAGTACTACATCTCCGGCGCCGGCGACCCGCGCTGCAAGATCATGATCCTGATGGTGCAGACCAGCCCCGACGCGCCGACCCAGTTCCGCCA
>DATJRL010000325.1:0-10431 GCA_035504785.1 Caulobacteraceae bacterium | reverse complement strand
TGCGCGCTGCGACTTTCACGACCCGTTCGTCGAGGTCATCCCGGTTACCCGTGGTGCGCCTGGCTTGTCGCATCGTCGTTCGCAGGCCCTGAGTCCCGAGATGGTCGCCAGCTACGACGTCGTGCTCATCGCCACCGACCACGACGGCGTCGACTACGAGATGATCGCCAAGCACGGCGGACTGATCGTCGACACGCGCAACGTCATGGCTCGGCATGGCCTGTCCAGTACGCGCGTGGCGAAGGCTTGAATCCCACGGGGCGGCGCCCAGGGTCCGAAATCTCATCTTGCAGACGCCGCCGGCTCCTACGGGACGGCGGCGTCTCTTCTTTGAACATCTGGGTCATTCCAGATCGCGCGCCCGTGGAACAGAACTTGCTGCCGCATCGTTCAGCGTCCCGCGCGGCCAGCGCCGCATTTGAAACATCGGGGCCGAACGTCAAGCCTAGGAGCATGATTTGCGATTTGTTCCAGAGTGGACGTCAAAGTATGTTCCGTCGACACTTCGTAATGTCGCCGCCGAGGTTTCCGTGGGCTGGTTCGATCGTATGAGAAAACAGCGCCGGAAGGCGCCGTCCGCGGGTCCGCTGTCCTTGGAGGCGGAGACCAGCGGCGACGCGCCGCTTCGCGCACCGGCGATCCGGGACGGCCGGGCGGCGAAACGATCGAACGCCGTCAAAGACTTCCCCCGCTTCGAGGTCACCGCGGGCGACCAGCTCGGCCATCGCCTTAGCGACCAGTTCGCCAGCGCCCGGTTTCGGCTGCGCGGCGCCTTCACCCCGTCGCAGCCTGTGGTCGGCCGGCGCATGTTCGCGGGACGCACCAGCACCCTCACCACGCTGATCCGCGCGGTCGAGGACGAACGGCTGCACGTGATCATCTATGGCGAGCGAGGCATCGGAAAGACGTCGCTGATGCACGTGCTCGCCGAAGCGGCGCGCGAGGCGCGCTACCTGGTGGCCTATGTCTCATGCGGCGCCAGCTCCAACTTCGACGAGACGTTCCGCGCCTTCGCCGCCACAGTGCCCCTGCTGTTCCACAGCGGCTATGGGGCCACCTCGCCCGAGGCCGAGCGCGGCGGGACCCTCGCCGACCTCTTGCCGGAGACCCCAATATCGGTCCGGATGGCCAGCGATCTCGCCGCCAAGGTCGTGGGCACCCGGGCCCTCATCGTCCTGGACGAGTTCGACCGCGTCGAGTCGCCCGAATTCCGGCTGCATATCGCCGAGTTCCTCAAGAACCTCTCGGATCGTTCGGTCCGCGTTCAATTGCTCGTCGCCGGCGTCGCCGCCAACCTGACGGAGCTCCTCGCTCACATCCCATCCATCCAGCGCAGCATCTTCGCGCTGGAGGTGCCGCGGATGACCGAGGCCGAGGTGCGGCAACTGGTGAAGAACGGCGAAGAGATCAGCGGTGTTCAGTTCAACGAAGCCGCCATCAGCTTCATCGTCTCGGCGGCCGGCGGTCTGCCCTACATGGCGAGCCTGCTGAGCCAACACGCCGGCTTGAAGGCGATCGGAGACTCCAGATTGGTGGTCACCTCGCACGACATCAGCGCCGCGGTCGCCGAGACTCTGCTGGAGCTGAAGGGAAGGATCTCGAAGCGGTCGCAGCTACAGATCGCCGCCTGTATCCAGGACGGATCGCACAAGGTTCTCTGCAGCCTCTCGGGCCTCGCCCAACTTGGCGGCGGCGCCTTCACCCTTGGCGACATCGCAACGGTGGCCTCGGGCGTCGAGCTGGCCAACCGGTATCGGGCGCTCATCGAGAAACTGGCGGGCGAAGGCGTTCTGATGCAGCGCGATGAAGATGAGTTCGGCGTGAGCTACCGTTTCCTCGAAGGCAGCGTGCCGATCTACCTTTGGCTCCTCGCGGCTCAGGCTCGCCTCGTCGAGAGCCAGGAAGCGGCGGCGAGTTCCGCGCCGCGCCGCGCCGCCTCGGTCACCGCCTAGCTGAATGTGCTCTAACGAAGCACGTTGACCGCAAGAACCACAGCGCCCCAGAGCGCCAATGACGCGCCCCCGGCAAGGGCTAGGGTCGCGCGCGGCGACCAACGTTTGCCATCGTCGCCGACAGGCCGAGGCGCCGCCAGCGCGCCAGCCGGCGGCTTTCGCGGCTCTGGCGCCGACGAAGGGCCCTTCTCAGTCCGCGGCGCCGGGATGACGCGGGCCGCCGACCGCGCGGCGCGAGACGCCGTATCGGTCTCCAGAACAGCGGTTCGCTTCGTGCGCGGCATGGGCTTCGACTACGCCCGGCTCCTTAAGATTGGTTGATCGTCCGTATGCGGCCGCGCCCGAGCGCTCGACCGATGCGTCATTGTGGGGCCAGAGCCGCTCGCGTGGACACTCCGCACTGGGTGCAGAACCACGACTTTCTGGGGACCGGCCCGAGACTTCTTGGGGATAGTCGGTGCAAACGCCCGCGCGGGCGCGCCTCAATAGGCGGCGGGGTCGAACGGACCGATCATGAGGGTCCGAAGCAGGATCTTCAGATCGAGGGCGACCGACCAGTCACGGATGTATTGCAGGTCGTAAGCGACCCGCGCCGCAACGCTCTCGGTGTTGAGCATCTCGCCCCGGAACCCCTCGACTTGGGCGAGACCCGTAATGCCGGGCTTGGCCCTGAAGCGTCCGTCGTAGCCCGCCGCAACGGTAGCCCAGTGCCGATCATGCGCCACGGCGTGCGGACGCGGGCCGACGAGCGACATCTCGCCCTTCAGAACGTTGATGAGATTGGGCAATTCGTCGATGCTGGTCTTGCGCAGGAACCTTCCAAAGCCAGTGGCGCGGCAATCGCGCCTGGTCGCCTGGTTGACGATCGGACCGTCCTCCAAGACTTCCATCGTCCGAAATTTGTAGATGATGAAGGTCGCGCCATTGAGACCGGTGCGCCGCTGGCGGAACAAACTTGGCCCTGGGGACTCGAGACGGATAAGCACCGCCACGAGAAGCAGAAATGGCGCGAGGAAAAGCAGGCCCAGTCCAGCGCCGACGACGTCCACAACTCGTTTAAGTCTTGAGTTGCTGAGTCGAATGCCTCCTTCCTCTAACGCGAAGTCGGCCTTCCACAGCGGGTCACGAGCACAATCAAGCGGCATATTGCTATACCTGAAGCCTTCCGCCTGACTAACCTCGCCCATATCACAGATGTGATCCAAGCACACCAGGATATTCACCCTACAGGCGAACGACTGGCGCCCGCCCTATACCGTCGGCACACGCCTTTCGTCCCAGCAGTCTTGGCGTACATCCGACGAACCGGCCGCTCACAGCCCCGAGAGCTTGATGGCCGGCTCCACAAATAAGCCTTTTTTAACGCTGGCCGTCAACCAAGAGCGGCGGCCAAGCGGCGCCCGATCACGCCGCGCTCAGAGGTTAGGCAAGTTGCGCGAGCTCGAAACTAGAGACCCGCCCCTCACCGATCCGTCATCCGGGCGGTTCCTGTTCGAAGCGTCCGCGCTCGATCAACGTTCGACTTACCGCGGCGACAACAACGGCGGTCATGCCGCCGGCGAGCTTCTCGGCTCCATCGAGCATTCTGGCGTGTCGGCCGGGAACGAGGGTCTGCGCCGCCTCCGGTAGGATAGCCGCCAGAGCGACGACCACGACAACCCACCCGGATCGTTTGGGATAGGCGACCGAGAACGCAAGTCCCAACGCGGCGTAGGCCAGAAATCGCTCCGCGAAGACATGGCCCGTTCGGGGTCGCAACGCGATCGGCGACAGCGTCACGAACACGATGTAGGCGAGCAGGGTCCAGGCGACGACCGCGGCGAGTTTCTGGATCATCAGCTCGGCCCCGCCGTCGGCTGGTTGCGCCTACTTGCGGAACGAGCTCCAGAGCGACTGCGAGAGCGGCTCGAACAGGTATTGCAGGGCCGTTCGCTTGCGGAGCGGGATCACCACCTGCACCGGGACGCCCGGACGCAGGCCCGAGTCCGCATCCGGCACCTTGCGAACCAAATTCAACTCGCTTTGCGGCACCGTCACCTGCACCGTGTAGTAGCTCTGACCTGTGCGTTCGTCGACAAAGCTGTCGGCCGAGAGCTGAGTCACGACGCCGTTCAACTCCGGCACGCTCCGCGCGCTGAAAGACAGCAGCCGGACCTCGGCCTTGCGACCCACGTGCACGCCTTCGACGTCGCTGGCGCTCAGGCGTCCGTCCACCACCAGCGTCGGATGGCTCGGCACGACCTCCATCAGCTTTTGACCGGGCGCGACGACGGCGCCCGGCGCGAACACGCTGAGGCCAGTCACGGTCCCGTCCGCCTGCGCGCGCAGGGTGCCGCGTTCCAGCTGCGCCCGGGCGGCTTCATACTTGGGGGTCACGTCGTTGAGTTCGTCCTCCGTCTCGCGCAGCGCGCTGGCCGCCGTCTGGCTGCGCTGCTTTTCCAGGCTGCTGGACTCCAGAAACGCCTCGGCCTGCTGCTGGTGGAAGTCGGCGACGTCGGCCGCGTGCTGGGCGCGCGAGCCGGAGAGATCGGCGGCCGTGCTCTCGAGGTTGCGAACGGCGTTCTGCGATGCAAAACCCTTCGCCGCCAGACCACGCACGGCCTGCAGCTGCTGGTCGATCAGCGCCTGCTGGCGCGTCACTGAGTCCAGCTGTCCCTGGCTCCCGGCGATCTGCTGGCTGAACCCCGCCGCCTTGCGCGCGTTGATCGCCTGCTCGGCGCGCAGCGCTCCGAGGCCCGCATTGAACTGGGCCTGCTGGCTCTGGGTCGCATCGAGAGCGGTGCGCAGGTCGTCGCCCGTCAGGGAGGCGAACGAGTCCGGCCACTGGATGGTGGTCTTGCCTTCCACCTCCGCGGTGAGGCGGGCGCGCTGGGCCTGCAGCGAGATCATCTGAGCACGAAGCGAGCGGGCCTGCGCGCCGACATCCTCTGGCGCGAGCTCCATCAGCACCTGGCCGGCGCTGACGTGCTGGCCCTCGACGACGTCGACCGCGGCCACGACGCCGCCTTCGCGGTGCTGGACGATCTGATCGTGGCCGGAGACCGAGATTTGCCCGCTGGCCGTCGCCGCCGCGTCGAGCGGCGTCGACGCCCCCCACAGCAGGAAGAGGCCGACAAACCCGAGGACGATCAGGGCGCCGCCACGGATCTCGGTCGTCGGGTCGTCGTCGGTGGCCGCCACGTCGGTCGAGAACAGGTCCGCCGGCGCGGGCAGGTTGGCGAAGGTGGTCATGCCGCCTGGGCCTCTCGGGTCAGCTTTTGGGTTTCCTGCTGCGACCGGTTGATCTGGCCCAAGACCTCGTCGCGAGCGCCGTGGTGGGTCACGCGCCCGTCCTTCAGCACCAGCAGGGAATCGATCACCGGCAGCAACGTCGCTCGGTGCGCGACGAGAACCACCGCCGCGCCGCGCTGCTTGACCTGATCCAGCGCCTGCAGAAGCTTGAGCTCGCCCTCCCCGTCGAGGTGCGCGTTGGGCTCGTCGAGGATCACGAGGCTCGGCTCGTCATAGAGCGCCCGCGCCAGGGCCACGCGTTGGGCCTGACCCAGCGACAGACCGGCCCCACCCCATTCGATCGGCGTGTCGTAACCGGCCGGCAGGCGCAGGATCATCTCGTGCGCGCCGCAGGCCTGGGCCGCGGCGACGGCCTTCTCGTCGATCTCGACCCGCGAGCCATGGGTCACGTCGGCGAAGCGGCAGATGTTCTGCTTCACCGTGCCGCGCATCAGCCCAAGCTCCTGAGGCAGGTAGCCGAGGTGCCGACCAAGCCGCTCGGCGTCCCAATCGGTTAGGCTGGCGCTGTCGATGCGCACGTTTCCCTGAGACGCCGACACGGCGCCGACCAAGGCCCGAACGAGCGTCGTCTTCCCGGCGCCGCTGGGGCCGACGAGCCCGAGCACCTCGCCCGGCGCGACGGAGAAGCTGACGCCCTGCAGGATCGGCCTGTCGGGGTAGGGACCCAGGACGGTGAGCTGCTCCACGTCGAGGCGTCCCACCGGCGCCGGCAGGATAGTCTTCGGGGCGGCGGCCGCGGCCTCGGCCCCGCCGAGCGCCTCGCAGAGGTTCTGAAACGCGTTGCGCGCCTCGACCAGCGAGCGCCAGGAGCCCAGCACCATCTCCAGCGGCGCCAGCGCTCGCGCCATCAGCAGCGAGGCTGCGAAGATCGCGCCCGGCGCGATCTGCTGGCCGACCGCCAGCCAGGCGGCGACGCCGAGACTGAGCGATTGCAGGGAAAGCCGGATGAACTTCGTCAGGCCCATCAGGCGCCCGGCGGACAGGCTTGCCTGTCCCTGCAGGCCGGTCATGTTCGACCGTTCGGCGAGGTTGCGGCGGATGACCGCGTCGCGCATGCCGAGAGACTGGATGACGTCGCCGGCCTGGGTCGCCTCCGACAGAGACGCGTACGACGCCGCCGCCGCTTTCGACGCGTCGTCGAGGCGCGGTCGGGTGGCGCGTTCCGTGGCGACGGAGAGCGCGGCGAGGCAGGCCGCGCCGCCGATCGCCATGAAGCCCAGCACCGGGTGCAACACGAAGCAGAGCGCCACGTAGACCACCATCCAGGGGGCGTCGAAGAGGGCGAGGATCCCCGATCCCGTGACGGCCTGGCGGAAGGTGTCGAAGTCACGCATCACCTGCGGCGCCTTGGAGCCCAGTCGGCGGTTCAACGCGATGGTGAGAATCTGGACCGAGAGTTCGCGGTCGAGCCGCAGGCTGGCGCGCACCAGCAGGCGCGAGCGCACCATCTCCAGGAGCGCCAGCGTGGCGAGGGTCGCCAGCAGCAGGACCGTCAGGAAAACCAGCGTCACCGCGCCGTGCGAGGGGACGACGCGGTCGTAGACCTGCAGCATGTAGAGCGTGGGCGCGATGTAGAGCAGGTTGATGATCGCGCTGAAGCCGGCGGCGTAGGCGAAATGCCGACGGCAGCTGGCCACCGCGGCTCTAAGCGCCGCGGGCACGTTGCGGGTCAGTGACGTCCAGGTGAGCATTGACAAGGTTCGCGCTAGGTACGGATTCGGGCGTCGGTGTGGCGGCTGCGGATCCGAAGCTAGAGAGTGCGCCCAAACACAGCGTTAATTGGGCGCCCGCGCCACTGCGACGCTAATTCGCATGGCTGGCGGCGCGTTCGCATGGAGGGCGACGCGCCTCAGACGGCCACTTCGCCGGCCGCCTCGCGGGTCGCTTCGGCCTCGGCGGCGAGACGCACCAGCGTCTCCTCGTGGGTCTTGCGGGTGATCTTGTAGCCCAGCATGAGCGCGATGGCGCAGGCCTGCAGGCCGATGATCAGAGGGCAATAGACCTCGCCCAGATGGCGCACCACCGCCGGCGGCACCTTGTCCGGGTCCGCCGCCGCCTGCAGGTGGATGAACGACAGCACCATCGACGCCGACAGGATGCCGAAGCCGGACACCGCCTTGCCGATAAAGGCGGAGGCGGCGAAGAACAGGCCCTCGGATCGCCGCTTGGTTTCGATCTCGGAGGCCTCGACCACGTCGGCGATCATGGATGAGACCATGGTGGAGGCCGTGATGCCGAACGCCGTCGAAATCACCGAGGTGAAGAAGATGATCACCATCAGGGCCATCGAGTGGTTCGGCGGGAAGAGGCCGGCCAGCCGCAGCAGCAGCGGTCCGATGCCCACCGCGACCGAGAGCGCGATCAGCCACATCGCCGTCGTTCGCTTGCCATAGCGGCGCGAGAGGTGCGGCGCGGCCGTCAGCGCCATCACCGCCGAGAGGTAGACGCCGAGCGTGAAGACCGAGATCTGCTGGGCGGTGAACTGCCAGAAGAAGGTGTTGAAGAAGTTGTTCAGCGACGCCACCAGCCCGCCGGTCATGGCGGCGAACACGCCGGAGACCAGCAGGAACAGGAACGAGCGGTTGGAGAGCGAGGCGACCATCTCGCGGGCCATCTGCGACGCCGTCAGCCGCCGCCGCGGCGGAATGTTGAGCTTCGCCGCCCGCCGCTGGGTGCCGAGCGCCGAGACCAGGATCGCAACGAACATCACCATGGAAGCGATCAGGCCATATTTCGAATAACCAGCGGGATTTAGTTGCCCGAACTTGTGGGTCGCGTCGGGCGTGAGGAGGACGCCGAAGGCGAGCAGGTTCATCGTCAGGCCGCCGACCCAGCCGAAAAAGTATCGATAGGCCAGCAGCGTCGTGCGCTCGTCGTAGTGGGTCGTCAGCTCGGCCGAGAGGGCCGAGCTCGGCACCTCGTAGAACGAGATGAAGATGCGGATCACCACCGCGGCGGCGACCAGATAGACGAAGAGCTGCTGCTGACCCCAATGCGGCGGGTTCCAGATGGCGACGTAAGTCACCGCGAGCGGCAGGGCCGCGGCGTACATGAATGGATGACGCCGTCCGAGCCGGGTGCGCAAATTGTCGGAGACCTGGCCGATCAGCGGATCGACAAAGGCGTCGATCACCAGCGCCACCATGAGCGCGAGGCCCACCCACGGCGCGGCAAGTCCCACCACCTGATTGTAGAACAGCAGCAGCATGTAGCTGAAGCCGTTGTCCTCCACGCCGAAGGACACCGAGCCGAAGCCGTAGAAGAGCTTGGTCCTGAGATCCAAGCGCTCCGGCGCCGCCGCCGACTCAGCCATGCGCCCCTGCTCCGCTTGGAACCCCGACATCGCCGACCTTATGGGCGCCGAGGACCAAACGCCAAGACCGGCGGACGGCTCCGTCGCCCCGGACGAGGCGCCGTCGCGATTCGGGGTTTAGCCGAGCGGCGGTCGCCGGTCCGCCCAGGGGCGCGCGGCTTCCAGCTGTCCGGCCAGGCGCAGCAGCAGGCCTTCGCCGCCGATCTTCGTGGCGAACTGCACCCCGACCGGCAGTCCCTCGTCCGTCCAGGCCAGCGGCATGGACATCGCCGGTTGGCCGGTGTGGTTGAAGGCCTGGGTGTTGGGCATGTAGGCGGCGAAGACGCGGTAATACGCCTCGCCGTTCGCCGACGTGGAACTGAGTTCGCCGATACGAAGCGGCGGCGTGCCCAGGGTGGAAGTGAGCAGCACGTCGTAGCGCTCGAAGAAAGCGCCGAGCGCGCGGCCCAGTCGGTGGATCATGGCGATCGCGCGACCGTAGTCGTAGGCCGAATGGGTCTTGCCCTGCTGGTAGAGCCGCCAGGTCAGCGCCTCCACCTCGTGTTCCTCCACCGGCCGCCCGCGTCGCTCCGCCTCGCCGTCGATGTAGCTGACGATCGACGTCGCCACGAGCACGCCGCCCGCCATAGAGCCGAAGGCGAACTCGAACGGCAGCTCGGTTTCTTCCACGTCGTGCCCCAGGTCGGCGCAGAGTTTGGCCGCTTCGTCCACCGCGAAGCTGACCTCGGTGCTCGCGAGCCCGGTCATCAGCGCGCCGCGGTGGAAGGCGACGCGCAGCCGCCCCGGATCGCGCCCGACCTCCTCGGCGAAGGGCCGCTCGGGCGCCGCGTACAGGTTCGGATCGCCCGGCTGGGGGCGGCTGCCGACGTCGAGCAGCGCGGCGCTGTCGCGCACGGATCGGGTCAGGGCATGCAGCACCGAGAGCCCGCCCCACCCCTCGCCGCCGGGCGCCATCGAGACCCGTCCGCGTGACGGTTTCAGGCCGAAGAGGCCGCAGCACGAGGCCGGGATGCGGATCGACCCGCCTCCGTCGCTGGCCTGGGCCGCGGGCGCGATGCCGGCCGCCACCGCCGCGGCCGAGCCCCCCGAAGAGCCGCCGGGACTGCGATCGAGGTCCCAGGGATTGCGCGTCGCGCCGAACAGCATCGGCTCGGTCACCGGCTGCAGCCCAAACTCCGGCGTGTTGGTCTTGCCGAACAGCACCAGACCGCTCGCGCGATAGGCCGCGACCAGAGCGCTGTCGCTCGCCGCCGGCGGAATGTCACGCAGGAGCGCCGCGCCGGCGCGGGTGGGCACGCCCCGCATCTGGGTCGAGATGTCCTTGATCAGGAACGGCACGCCGCGCAACGGCCCTGGCGGCAGGCCGGCGCGGACCGCGGCTCGCGCTTCGTCGGCCAGATCGACGATCACCGCGTTGATCTTCGGGTTGACCGCCTCCATCCGCGTCAGGGCCGCGTCCAGCAGGTCCTCGGCGGTCACCTCGCCTCGGGCGACGAGCCGCGCAAGGCCAACCGCGTCGAACCCTGCGTATTCGTTGGTTTCCATCGTCTCTCGCCCTCGCGTCGGAGCCCCCGTTGCTTGCCCCCCGCCCTTCGCCTGTTTTCCGAGCAGCTTCGCTTCAGAGGCGTAGCTGTTTTCGCCACGATCCCGCAGTAACCGGCCGCCGGACAGTGCGACAGGTGAAAGGTTTGTAATCTTCAGTTGACGAGTGCGACAATTGGGGCCCAACTTCCATTTCTGTGGGGTCGGGCTGGACCCGTCCTCCGAAAAGATAAGGCGGCCCCTCGAAGGGAGCACGCCACCAGGGAGGCTATCGATGACCAAGCGTATCCTGCTGCTGACTTGTGCTGCCTGCGGTTTGGGGTCCTGGGGTGC
>DATJRL010000324.1:0-2225 GCA_035504785.1 Caulobacteraceae bacterium | reverse complement strand
GCGCCGCGCCGCCCGAATCGGCACCGGGCTTCCGCTGCCCCGCTTCCGACGCCGATGCGCCCGGGGACGGCGCCTCCAGGGTGGCGCAGAGGGGCGACGCCTCGTTGCGGCTCGTCCACACCGACTGGCTGCACCACCGCCTGGCGATCACCGGGCCGGCGCGCGCGGTGACGGCATTCCGGGAGGCCGCCGCCGGCGCCGGCCTCATTCCCTGGCAACTCGACCTCGACCGAATCGAAGAGGACTGCTTTTACCGGCTCGTCGCCCCACCCGCGCCGCAGCAGCGCACGCTGTCGCTCGCCGGCGCCCGCATCCTCGCCCGCCAGCTGCGCGACGCCGTGCGGCGCCGGCACGAGTTCGCCCGCGCGCAGGTGGCGCGAAGCCGGGCCTGTCCGTTCGATCTCTATTCCCTGATCCCGGTGCCGGACGACGTCCTGGGGCTGGGCCGCGATGATCCGGCCGCGCTCGCCTGGCTCTGGACGCAGTGGGGAACCACCGAGGCGTTGCGCCACGTCGCCGAGGACACCCCGGCGGAGCCGGGTCGGGACCCGTTCCCGGACGACGGTGAGGCGGCGTTTCGCCTGACCTTCTGGTCCGCGGATTGGACCCCGTGGCGCGCCCTGGCGACCCTGACCGCACGGTGGCCGGCGCTGCGCTTCACCGTGCGCCCGACCTACGACTCGTGACCGAAACCGCAGACAGCGTGCTCTGCCCGCCGTCCGCCCCGTCGCCGGACGCCGCCTGGGACGAGCCGCCGCGCCGGATGGACCCGGACGCGGCGCCGGTGCTGGCGGCCGACGGGTTCGCCGCGCCGCTCGACTGGCTCTTGGAGATGGCGCGGGCGCGCAAGATCGATCTCGCCCGGCTGCCGGTCGCGGCGCTGATCGCGAGCTTCGCCGCCGCCCTGGAGGCCGCCCTCGCGCGCGGCGACGGCCCGCCGGCGCCGCCGCTCGCCCGCTGGGGCGACTGGTTGGTGATGGCGGCGACCCTGGCCTGGCTGCGCTCGCGGCTGCTGCTGCGCGGCGACGAGCCCGACGCCAAGGCCGCGGTGACCGAAGCGGAAGCCCTGCGCCGGCAGCTGCTCGATCGCGCCCACGGCCGCGCCGCCGCCGACTGGCTCGCGCGGCGCCCGCAGCTCGGCCGCGACGCCTTCGCGCGCGGATGGCCGGAGATCCGCGGGCTGGGCCGCGTCGGCGACATCACCGATCTGCTGCGCGCCTGCCTGGTCGCGCTGCGCGTGTCAGAGGACGAGGCGGAAGGGATCCGCCCGCCCGCGCCCCCGCTCTGGCGCGTCACCGACGCGCTGCGCCGCATCGGCGCGCTGTTGCCGGTGCTGCCCGACGGCAGCGTGCTGCCGGCGTTCCTGCCGCCGATCGATGCGGCGACCATGCAAAGTGACCGGCAATACCGCACCGCGGTCGCCAGCACCCTGGTCGCCGGCCTCGAGCTGGCCCGCAACGGCGCGCTGCGGCTCGACCAGGGCGAGGCATGGACC
Organism: Caulobacteraceae bacterium; assembly: GCA_035504785.1. Lineage (GTDB taxonomy): Bacteria > Pseudomonadota > Alphaproteobacteria > Caulobacterales > Caulobacteraceae > Acaudatibacter. Next base: position 730 of record DATJRL010000324.1, on the reverse strand, counting down.
GCGGTGTCGGTGCACCGGCCGGCCGGCGCGCCGGTCGCGCCGACGGCCGTGGGCGTCGGCTGAGACGGGCGCGGCACACGGGGCGGTCCGAAGCGCTTGATAGATTTTTCTACCGTCCAATCGCGCTGATGTTCCCTCAGCGCCCATAATCGCCATTCAGTCGAATGGTGCCACTCCTCGAAGTTGGACGTCCCGTCGGACGGACCTCTTCGGCTGTAATGGTGGAATCCGGCGGCTCGAAATGCAGGGCAGGGGATTAGACGCCCAGCAACGGATGACTCCTGGGCTAAGCGTCATTTTGCGGATGTTTTGTGCACCATGTTGCCCGCCTTCCTCCAAACGGATGTTGCACAATCCGCCGGTCTGACTCACTTTCGGTGCAAGATGGTCTCGGTGGCATCGTGGTCGGGGGAAAGGAGGCCCCGACATGGAAGCTCTGGCAACTTGGTCATCTGCGCCATACCTGAACGTGACCGCCGTCGAGCGAGAAGGCTCGCGCTGGCTCGTAACGGTTGTAGCCGGGAGGGCTCTGTTGCAAACCTTGTTTTCGCCGGGCGTGATGGGGCCGAGCGGGGTTGGGGCGGGACCATGTCGGACTTCAAAGGTCGTCACTTCGAGGGTGAGATCGCGCTCTGGGCAGTCCGGTGGTATTGCCGCTACGGCGTGAGCTACCGCGACCTCGAGCAGATAATGGGTGAGCGCGGCGTCTCGGTCGACCACAGCACGATCT
>DATJRL010000323.1:0-6167 GCA_035504785.1 Caulobacteraceae bacterium | reverse complement strand
ATCGTGGTCGCCCGGCCGGCGATGCAAGCGATGCGCAAGCGTCTCGAGCGCGTGGAGCATGTCGCGTGGCCGTTATGACGCGCCGCGGCCAGCCATGCCGAGTCGGGTCGGCCGAACAACTGACTCCGGGCCCTTTGGCGGTGGGCGCACGCGTCCGCCGCCAAGGCAGCATCCTGGGCGCCGGCTTTACCTGGGTGACCGAGGTGACGGAGTTGGAACCGGGTCATCTGCTCAAGATGAAGTTTGTCGAGGGCCCCATCGACGGCGAATTGACTTTCGAAGTCGTTCCGACGTCTGGCGGATCGATTGTGATTGTCCGAAACGATAAGGCAGCGAGCCCCATTGGAAGTTGGGCCGGCGGGAAGACGATCGAGAACGATCTGCAGCGCCTCGCGGCGCTCATCGCCGGCAAACAAGCGAGTTCGTAGAGCCAAAACCGGCTGTTGAAGTCGTGACGCGGCTCGGGCGCGGGTGGCCCGAGTTCACCGTGATTACTGAGCCGGGCCGCTCTCCGGCTTGCGGCGGCCGAGGCGGAGGCGGTCGCCGAAGGCGGCGTAGAGCGGTCCGGCGGCGACGGCGACCAGGGCCAGATGCTTGACCGCTAAGAGCAGCAAGAGGCTCCAGGCGACCCATTGTTTCGGCATGAAGAGCAGCACCGCCAGTCCCATGGCCATGGTGGTCAGGCCCACGATCATCGCGCGCTTCGGGAAGGGCTTGGCGGGCGCGGGGTCGGTCATGGCGGAGCTCCTTGGGGTCTGAGGCCGTTCCAGTGGGCGGCGACGATCGCGCGGATAGCCGCCGGCCCATCGCGGGGCTCATGCAGGCTCATCAGCTCGAAGAGCACGATGCTGTGCACGGCGGCGATCAGCAGCAGCGCGCTGCCGTGCGGATCCGGGCACGCCAGAAGGCCCCGCTCCCGCTGGCGGACGAAGTAGTCCGGCACGGCGGCCGCCAGCCGCTGCTCGGGCCCCACGCCGAACCGGCGGCGGACCGACTCGAGATCGATCAGCGGGTTCTGGGTCAGCTGACGGATCACCGGGATCGCCTCCCGGAAGTAGTCGAGCATGCGTTCGGCGAGGACGACCAGCGACTCCAGCGGGTCCTCCACCGCCTCGGCGCCGGCGACGAGAGCGTCGACGTCGACGTTGGGCGGCATCATCGCCGCGAGGAAGAGCTCGGCCTTGGTCGGGTAGCGCTTGAACAGCGCGGCCTCGGAGATGCCGGCCCGCTGGGCGATCTCGCGGGTCGAGCCGTGGGCGCCGTCGACCACGAACACCGCGCGGGCGATCCGCAACAGCTCCTCGTCCTCGATGCGTTTCGGCCGTCCCATGAAGATAGTAAGTGATGACTCACTAACTAAGTCAAGCGGCGCCCGTGGTTTGGGACATCGCGACGGTCGGCCCGGCTAAGGCGTGTCTTCAATTGGCGCGCCTCTTCTTTCCTTTTCATCCCGGCCGTAGTGCAGCGGAGAGGCGCGGCCGCAAGCAGATCCCGGATGAGTCCCCGCGCGACTCAGGGGTCAGCCGACGCCAACAGGCCGGCCACCCAGGCGGCTTCACGCGCCTTTTCGGCGGCCTTCAGCGCCTCGTGCGCGGCGTCGACCGCCGCGTCGTGCTTGCGGCGCTCCATTAGGCCCCGCTCGCGCGCCGCTCGCGCCGCCTCCTGTGTCGCGAACCGCGCCAGCACCGCGTAATGGGTGTAGCTGACCTCTTCGTCGGACTCCCGATCGGGGTAGTGGCCGGTCACGCCTTCGGCGTTTTCCGCCTCGACGTGAAAGATGTCGGCCCAGCCCGCGTGGTGACGCATCAGGGCCCACGGCTTGGCGATCTCGCTCATGGCCGGCTCCTTCCGGCGCCATCTGACCGCCGCGCGAGCCCGCCGGTCAAGCGGTTCGCGAAAGGTTCATCGCGCGAGCGCCGAGGCGCCGACGACATGGCCTACGCCAGCGCCGGCTGCTTCGTCGCGACGTGACGTCCCTCGGCGTCGACCGGATCGATGTTCACGTCGTCCGGTCGATAGGCCCGGGTCAGGGCGGCGAACTCCAAGGCGATGCCGTTGGGATCACGGAAGTACATCGAGCGGATCCAGGTGTTGGGCGTCAGATCCGCGCGGGCCTGGTCGGGTCCGTCGTTGTGGTTGATCACGAACACCCGGACGCCCCGCGCCTTCAGCCGCTGCACATAGTCGTCGAACGCCTCCAGCGGGATCGAGATCGCCAGGTGGTTCATCGAGGCGATCGCCGTCGCCGCCCCGTCCCTGCGCACGTCGGCGTGCTGCGAGGCGATGCCCGGCGCGGCCGGCGGGGCGTTCTTGAACCACATGAACGCCAGGGTCGCGCCGCCGCAGTCGAAGAAGAAGTGCTGGCCATCGCCGGGCAGCTCCAGCGTCTTCACCAGCGGCATGCCCAGCACGTTTTCGTAGAAGTCGACGGTCTCGGCCATGTCGCGGCAAACCAGCGCCACGTGATTGACGCCGAGAAAAGTCATGGGAGCTGTCATGGCCGCTTCCTCCGGTGGCTCGCGCCCAGGCGGCGCACGCCAGCCGATACGATGATCCCGCTGTCGAGGCGCGTCAAACGGGCGCGGCTTTTCTTTGCCTCCGCGCCGGCCTAACCGAACTCGCGACAACGCTATGCCGACGAAGACCGTCATCGACGAGGGCTTGGCGCACCACCAGGCGGGACATCTGGAGGCCGCCGCGGCCTGCTACGCCGAGGCGCTGCGCCAGGACCCGGACCTGTTCGACGCCCTGCACATGCTGGGGGTGTTGCGCGTGCAGACGGGCCGGCCGGACGAGGGGGCGGCTCTCATCGCCCGGGCGATCGACCTCAGCCCAGGCGTCGCCGCCGCCCACGCCAACCTGGCGGCGGCGCTGCGCCTGCTCGGCCGCCGCGAAGAGGCGCTAGCCAGTCTGGAGCGCGCCCTCGCCCTCGATCCCGACCAGGCTCGGGTTCAGTTCGACCGCGCGACGTTGCTGGTCGAGCTCGGGCGACTGGATGCGGCGCTCGCCGGCTTCGACGAAGCGCTGGCCATCGCGCCGAACTTCATGGAAGCCCACAACGACCGCGGCGGCGCGCTGATGGCGCTGGAGCGGCCGGTTGAGGCTCTAGCGAGCTTCGAGTCGGCTATCGCGCTCAGCCCCGACGCGGCCGAGCCGCACAGCAACCGCGCGGCGGCGCTGAACGCGCTCGACCGACCCGAGGACGCCATCGGGGTCTGCGAGCAGGCGATCACGCTGGCGCCCGGACACGCCGGCGCGCACCACAACCTCGGAACCGCGTTGCTCAAGCTCGATCGACCCGCCGAAGCGCTCGCCAGGTTCGACGAAGCCATCGCGCTGGCTCACGACCTCGCCGACGCTCGCAACGGACGCGGCCTCGCGCTCCACGCGCTGCGGCGGCCCGAGGAGGCGCTGGCCAGCTATGACGCCGCGCTCGCATTGCGCCCCGACGACCCCCAGACGCACTTCAACCGCGCCGCGGCGCGCCTGGCGCTCGGCGACCTGCCTGGCGGGTTCGACGACTACCGTTGGCGCTGGCGGCTGCCTGGCGCGCGCCTGCGCCTTCCCGAACTCCCCTGCCCGCTCTGGGCTGGCGAGGACCTGACGGGCAAGGCGATCCTCGTCCACGGCGAGCAGGGCTTCGGCGACGCCCTGCAGTTCGTCCGCTACGCATCGCCCCTGGCGTCGAAGGCGGCTCGCGTGACCCTTCGCGTGGACCCCGCCCTGGAGCGCCTCTTCCGCTCGGTCCCCGGCGTCGACGTGGCCACGAGCTACGACCCGGCCGCCTACGACTTCCACATCCCGCTGATGGACCTGCCGCGCGTGGTCGGAACGACCCTGGCGACGATCCCGGGCGCGACGCCCTACCTCGTCGCCGACCCGGCCGACGTCGCCGCCTGGTCTGGCCGGCTCGGCGCGCTGGGTCCTGGACGTCGCGTGGGGCTCGTCTGGGCCGGCAAGTCGCGCGCGCACGACCCGGCCGCCTTCGCCATCGACAAACGCCGCAGCCTTCGCCTCGCCCAGCTCGCGCCGCTGGCCACGACGCCGGGCGTGCGGTTCTACAGCCTGCAGAAGGGCGAACCAGCCGCCGAGGCCGCCGAGCCTCCGCCTTGCCTCGACCTCGTCGACCTCACCCCCGAGCTCGCCGACTTCGCCGACACCGCCGCGCTGATCCAGAACCTCGACCTGGTGATCAGCGTCGACACCTCGGTGGCGCACCTCGCCGGCGCGCTCGGCAAGCCGGTGTGGGTCTTGTCGCGCTTCGACGGCTGCTGGCGCTGGCTGAACGGACGCGAGGACAGCCCCTGGTATCCGACCGCCCGCGTCTTCCACCAGCGCATCCGGGGCGACTGGGAGGAGGTGATCGCCCGCGTCGCCGAAGAGCTGAGCCGCGGGCATTAACGAGATCACCTAATGGTTTGTCATCCCGGAGAGCCGCGAAGCGGACTCATCCGGGATCTGCTTTCACCGCCGGCGCGAAGGAGATCCCGGATCGGCGCCGCTCACGCGGCTTGTCCGGGATGACATTTGGGGAGTGGGCGGACGGTTGAGGGTGAGGACCCGCTAGGCCCACTCCACGTCGGCGCCCAGCGCGATCAGGTTCTCGACGAAGCGGGGGTGGGCGCGGCGGATGGGGTCGGCGTTGAGGATCTTGGACGTTCCCTCGATGCTGGCCGCGAGCATCAGGAGCGCGATGGCGACGCGGATGATGTAGGGGCTCTCGACCGTCGCCGGCGAGAGCGGCTTACCGCCGAAAGTGATCACCCGGTGCGGATCGCAGCTCAGCGCATGGGCGCCGAACTTCGCGAGCTCCGAGGTCCAGCCGAGCGCGCCTTCGTAGACCTTGTTCCAGTACATCATCTGCCCGTCGGCCCGCGCGCCGAGGGCGATGAAGATCGGCAGCAGGTCCACCGGCAGGTAAGGCCAGGGCGCGGCCTCGACCTTGGGCAGGATGTAGGCGGTGAACGGCTGGGCGACCTTCAGCGGACCGGGCGCGCGGGCGCTCGACCAGCCGTTCTCATGGCGCACCTCGACGCCGAACTTGCCGAAGGTGCGGTCGATCAGGGGGAACTGGTCGGGCCGGGCGTTCCTCGCCGACACCTCGCCCCCGGTGATCGCGCCCAGGGCCAGGAAGGTGGCGATCTCGTGGAAGTCCTCCGCGAAGTCGTGCTCGGCGCCGTGCAGCTTGGCGACGCCCTCGACCAACAGGCGGCTCGCGCCTACCCCTTCGATCTTCGCGCCCATCTTGGCGAGGAACGCGCACAGCTCCTGCACGTGCGGCTCGCAGGCGGCGTTGGTCAGGCTGGAGGTTCCCTCGGCGGTGGCGGCGCAGAGGATGAAGTTCTCGGTGGTGGTCACCGAGGCGTAGTCGAGCCAGTGGTGCGCCGCGGCGTAGGGCCGGCCGTTGCGCCGCCGAGTCGAGAGCGCCAACGCCCCGCGTTCCGGCGCGACGTCGACGCCGAAGGTCTGGAACACCTCGATGTGCGGATCGATCTCGCGCACCCCGAGGCTGCAGCCCTTCACGTCGCCCTCGATCCGCGCCTCGCCGAGCCTGGCGAGCATGGCCGGGATCAGCATGATCGACGAGCGCATGCCCTCCGGCAGCCGCGCCGCGTCCACGCTCAGGCGGCCGGCGTGGCGGATGCGGATCGCTTCCGACCCGAAGTCGCCCTCGATCTCGCTGCCCAGCCGCCGGAAAAGCTCCAGGATCTGCCGCGCGTCGGTGATGTCGGGCACGCCGCGCAGGATGACCGGCTCGTCGGTCAGCAGGGTGGCGCAGAGGATCGGCAGCACGGCGTTCTTGTTCGCCGAGGGGGTGATCCGGCCGGCGAGCGGACGCCCGCCCCGAACGATGAGATTGGCCAAGGAGGTGGACCGTCCTGCAGGGGTTGGAGCGTGGCGCGGCACATATCGCAAACCCGACGTCGGCGCGAGGACCCGCGAGCCCCTCGCGCTTCGGCGCAAGGGGCGTAGTGTGGCCGGCGACGAGACATGGGGAGAACCCAGGATGGGCGAAGGTCGGTCGTTGGACGTGGTGATCGTGGGCGCCGGGTTTTCCGGGCTCTACATGCTGCACCGGCTTCGCCAACTGGGCGAGACGGCGCGGGTGTTCGAGGCCGGGGCGAGCGTCGGCGGCACCTGGTTCTGGAATCGCTATCCCGGGGCGC
>DATJRL010000322.1:0-9482 GCA_035504785.1 Caulobacteraceae bacterium | reverse complement strand
CGACCAAACGCACGCCGACCTTCGCCTCGAAGGTCGTCGCGATCGAGTTCAATCCGCCTTGGATCGTGCCCGCCAACATCGCGGCCAGGGAGCTCTATCCGAAGGCGCGCCGTTCGCCCGGCTACTTCGCCCGCAACGACTACTACGTGTCGAAGGGCCAGCTCATCCAGAGGGCCGGGCCGAAGTCGGCGCTGGGCTACTTGAAGTTCGTCATCCCCGACCGGTTCGACGTCTACCTGCACGATACGCCGGCCCGGACCCTGTTCGCCCGCGACAAACGCTGGCTCAGCCATGGCTGCGTTCGGCTGGAAGATCCCCGCGACCTGGCCGCCGCGCTGTTGGCGCCTCAGGGTGGAGATCGCGCTTCGGTCGACGCCGACATCGCCACGGGCGTGACGCACTCGACGCCCCTCGAGGTCCAAATGCCGGTCTTCGTCGTCTACCGCACCGTCGTCGCCGGCCCCGAGGGGCGCGTGCTGTTCCGCCCGGACGTCTACGGCTGGGACGGCAAGATCGAACTCGCGCTGGCCGCGGCGAAATTCTGACCTGTATCAAGGCGGCGGCGCGGCGTGGCGACACAATTGAAGCCTTGGAGGCGTCGATGTGGTTTTGGTTGCTTCGCTTGATCGGGTCGTTGCTCGCCTTCCTAGGCGCCGGCCTCGTGGCGCTGCTCGCCCGGTCGCTCCGTCCTGAAATCCACCATTGGTCGGTTCTGGCCGGCAAGGCGGTCTCCATGCTCTGTTCGACGGTGGTGTTGGCGCTGCTGGTTCTCGGCCTATTGATCCTTCTGTGGCCCGCCCCGAAGACGACCCAGCGGCCGTGACGGCGCCCGCTCACCGAACCGGGCTCCGGGCGCGGTTGCTTCCGTTCGACACCTTCCGTGAGAACGTGGCGGTCCTGGCTCGCGACAACAGCGTGTTGCGCCCGGAGCGACTCGCCGGCGTCCGCCGTCTGCTCGTGCGAGGGCCGAACGCGGAGATCCTGGCCTCGCCGATGATCGCGGACGCCGGCGCCGGGCTGGCGGCCGACGAGATCGGGCTGCCGCAGCCGGCGTTCCGGCGCCTCTGCATCGCATCCGGCGACAGGGTCGAGATCGCGCCGTCGCCGCCGCCGGTGAGCCTCGACGCGGTCCGCGCCAAGATTCGCGGCGAGCCGCTCAGCGCCGCCAAGATGACGGAGGTGGTCGGGGACCTCGTCGCGCACCGCCTCTCGGACATGGAGATCGCGGCCTTCCTGGTGGCGTGCGCGAGCTTCATGACCGCCGACGAGACCCTGGCGCTCACCGAGGCCATGGTCGCGGCCGGCGCCCGGCTCGCGTGGGGCGAGCGCACGGTCGTCGACAAGCACTGCATCGGCGGCGTCCCCGGCAACCGCACCAGCCTGATCATCGCGCCGATCGTCGCCGCTCACGGGCTGCTGATTCCGAAGACTTCCTCCCGTGCGATCACCTCGCCCGCCGGGACAGCCGACACCATGGAGGTGTTCGCCCGGGTCGACTTGCACGAGGACGCCCTGCGGGCCGTCGTCGAGCGGTGCGGCGGCTGCATCGCCTGGGGCGGGCGGGTGAACCTGGCGCCGGCCGACGACATTCTGATCTCGGTCGAGCGACCGCTCGGCATCGACATGCCCGAGCAGATGGTCGCCTCGATCCTCTCGAAGAAGGCCGCGGCGGGCTCGAACCGGCTGCTGGTCGACATGCCGGTTGGCCCGTCCGCCAAGATCCGGGACGCCGCCTCGGCGCTGAGGGTGCGCAAGCTGTTCGAGTTCGTGGCCGGGCGGATGGGCCTTTCCATCGAGGTGCTGACCACCGACGGATCGCGTCCGATCGGCCGCGGCGTGGGTCCGCTCCTGGAGGCCGAAGACGTGCTGGCGGTGCTGGATGGCCGGCCCGACGCCCCCCACGACCTGGCCGACAAGTCGGTGCGGCTGGCTGGGCGTCTCCTGGAGGCCGACCCAGAAGTGCGCGGCGGCCAGGGCGAGGCTCGGGCGCGCGAACTGCTTCGGTCCGGCGCGGCGCGGCGGAAGTTCGCCGAGATCATCGAAGCTCAAGGACCGAGCCCCATCCACGCGAAGCTCGGGTCGCTGGTCCATGAGGCGAAGGCGCCGCGGGACGGCCGGGTCGCGGCGATCGACTGCCTGCGCATCGCTACGGTCGCCCGTCTCGCCGGTGCGCCCACCGATCCGGGTTCCGGCCTCCGGCTGTTGAAGGACGTCGGCGACGAGGTGCGCGCGGGCGAGCCGCTCTATCGCGTTCACGGGGAGGAGCCGTCGGAGTTCGGGTTCGCCGTCGAGGCCGCCCAGGAAGACAGCGGTTTCGTTCTCGGGGCCAGCGCGTGACGCCGACGGTCGCCTGCTTCGACGACGAGACGGAACCCGCCGGGCGCCTCGCCCTCGCCTTGGGTGCGCCATTAGCCCCGGTCCGCCTGCATCGTTTTCCGGATGGCGAGAGCTTGCCGGTGGTCGCGACGCCCGCGAGCGGGACGGTGATCGTCTACCGCTCGCTGGACCATCCGAACGCCAAGCTGATCGAGTTGCTGCTGGCCGCCGACGCCTGGCGGCGGGCCGGCGCGGGCCGGTTGATCCTCGTCGCCCCCTATTTTTGCTACCTCCGTCAGGATGCGGTGTTCGCGCCGGGCGAGCCGCTCAGTCGCGACGTCATCGCCCCGCTGGTCGGCGCCGGCTTCGACGCCGTCGTCACGGTGCAGGGGCACCTGCATCGCACGCACGACCTCGGGGCGGTCCTGGGCAAGCCCGCTCGCAACCTCTGGGCGGTCGATCCGCTGGCGGACGCGCTGCCTGTCTACGCCTCGCCCCCGCTGGTCGTGGGGCCGGACGCGGAATCCGCGCCATGGTCCGAGGCCTGGGCGCGGCGCCTGGGAGGCGAGGCCGTGACCCTGACCAAGGTCCGGACCGGAGATCGGCGCGTTGCGATCAGCGGCGACATTTCCGCCGCCGGCCGCCCTGTGCTCATCGTCGACGACGTCGCCTCCAGCGGAGAGACGCTCCGCCAGGCGATCGACCTGACGCGGACCGCCGGGGCGGCCACCATCGATGTGGCGATCGTCCACGCGCTGCTGGGGCCGCGGGCGCTGCGCCGCCTGCGAGACGCCGGCGCGCGCAGCATCGTATCCACCGACTCGGTGCGCCACCCCACCAACGCCGCCCATTTGGCGCCCTTGCTGGCGCAGGCGGTCACAGACTTGATCGAGGGGCCATGAGCACCACCCTGACCATCCACGGCGCGGCCGGCTGCGTGACTGGCTCCTGCTACCGGCTGACCACCCCCCGCGCGACGGTGCTGATCGACTGCGGCATGTTCCAGGGCTCGAAATCGCTCAAGGCCCTCAACTACGACCGCTTCCCGTTCGACACGCAGAAGATCGACGCGGTGCTGCTCACCCACGCCCACATCGATCACTCCGGCTTGCTGCCGAAGCTGGTGCGCGCCGGCTATCGCGGGCCGATCTGGGCCACCGCCGGCTCCCGCGACCTATGCCGGGTTATGCTTGCGGATTCGGCGCACATCCAGAAGAGCGAGGTCGAGCAGTTGAACCGCCGCAATCAGCGGCGCGGCCGGCCGACGGTCGAGCCGATCTACACCGTCGCCGACGCCGCCCGCGCCACCGAGCTGTTCCAGCGGGTGAAGCTGGACGAGGAGGTCGAGGCGGCGCCGGGCATAAAGGCGCGGTGGTGGAACGCCGGCCACATTCTGGGCTCGGCCTCCATCGAGGTGTCGATCGACGACGATCCGCCGCTGCGGCTGTTCTTCTCCGGCGACATCGGCCCCGGCGGGCGCGACTTCCTCGGAGACCCGGCCGGGCCATCGGGGATCGACCACCTGATCATGGAGTCGACTTACGGCGATCGCGAGCGGCCGTCCCTGGCGCCGGACGCGCGACGCGCGAATCTGGCCGAGGAGATTCGCGCCGCTCATGACGCCGGCGGCCCGCTGGTGCTGCCGGCCTTCGCGGTGGAACGGACGCAGGAGCTGCTGGCGGACCTGCTGCAGGTCATGGCCGAGGGCGCGGCGCCGTCCGCGGACGTCTTCCTCGACTCGCCCCTGGCCATCGAGGCGACCGATGTCTTTCTCAGGCGCGGCTACAATCCGGAGGCCGGCCGCAATCCCTTCGAGTCGCTTCACGCCGGCCAGCGGCTGAGGTTCCTGAAGACGACTCAGGAGAGCGACAGGCTCGAGCGGGTGAAGGGCTGGCACGTTATCATGGCCGCCAGCGGCATGTGCGATGCAGGCAGGATCCGCAAGCATCTGAAGCGATTGCTCTGGAGTCGCGGTACGACGGTTCTGCTCACTGGCTTCCAGGTGCAGGGCACGCTCGGACGCCTGCTCGCCGACGGCGCGACGCGGGTGCGTATTCAAGGCGAGGACATCCGGGTCGCCGCTCGCGTTCGCTCGCTCGACACCTATTCCGGACATGCCGACGCCAAGGCGCTCACCGCCTGGGCGCTCGCGCGGCGGCCCGTCAGGGGGTCGGTTTTCCTCTGTCACGGCGAGCCATCGGCCTCGGAGGGACTGGCGGCTCGACTGGCGACGGCCGGCTTTGCGCCGGGCTCGCTCGTCCAGCCCAGGCTCGACCAAACCTTCGTGCTCGACGCCGAGGGCGCGCGGCCGGAGCCTGGCGCGAGCGTCCGAGCCGTGCCGGCGGCGCCGGCGGCCCTCGACTGGCACAACGCGCGCGCCGCCTTCCTGGGCGAACTGGACGCCGCGCTGGAAAGCGCGCCGAACGACGCCGCGCGCGCCGCCCTGGTCGAGGCCGTTCGCAGAGCCGTCGCCACGGGGGCCACAGCGCGGCGTCAGCGCTGAGTAAGCCTCAGCCGGCCGGCGCGAAGAGGCGCCGCGCCATGGCCTCGACCTCGGCGAACATCGCTTCGGCCGCGTCTGGCCGGATCGAGGGGGTCACGCCGCCCAGGTTCAGATGCTCGAGCACAGCCAGGCCGCAGACCGCGGCGAAGTGCTCGTCGAAGTCGCGCCGGAGGTGCGCGACCGCCGCCGTTTGATCGATCCAGCGCTCCGGCGCTCCGGAGGTCGAGACGCTGACGAGGCTCTTGCCCGACAGCAGCGGGCGGGTTCCGCCCTCGCCGGGCTCATAGGCGAAGCCCATGCCGAACACCCGCTCGGCGTAGCCCTTCAGCATCGCGGGAGGCGCGTTGAACCAGAGCGGATAAACGAAGACGACGACGTCGGCCCGTCCGACGATGTCCCGCTCGGGCGCGACATCGGCCGCGACGGCGAAATTCTCGGACCAGGGGAGCTCGCTCGCCCGCAGGCGCGGCTCGAACCCCATCACATAGAGGTCGCGCAAATCGGTTTGATGACCGAAGCCCCGCACCGTCGCCGCATAACGGCGGGCCGCCTCGGCGTCGAAGCTCGTGGGCGAAGGGTGAGCGAGAATGACGGCGTGGCGCATGGAAGTCCCCGAGGGTGAGAGATCCGCATTCGAGAGCCGGGCGGTCTCGAGCGCCTTGACGCAGCGCAAGGCGGCGGACGGTTGATCCAACGCAAGGCGAATGGCGGCGGGAGGCGCACCCTCCCGCAAGTCCGATGCGGAGTAGAACGCCATGACCATCAAGCAGATCCTGCTCGTTCTCAGCGCGAGCTCGCCCGCCGAGGCCGCTTCATCGCTCGCGGCGTCGATCGCCGAACGTTGCGGCGCCCGCGTCGAAGCCGTTTGCCTGTTCCACGAGCCCGAAGCCAGCGTCGCCGACAGCTTCGCGATCGGCCGCGAGGGCGTCGGCGACGTGCTCGACCACCTCGAAGCCGACATACAGGCGCTGACCGGCCCGGCCCGCGCCAGCTTCGACCGGGCGATCGGCGACCGTGGACTGTCGGATGGCTGGGCGCTCGGCGACGTCGACACCTGGCAAAACGCCGTGAGCGCACCCTCGCGCCTGGTCGACCTGATCGTGATCGCCGGCGGCAAGTCCGACCGCAATTTCCAGGCCATGACGGCCAGCCTGGTGCTCCAGGCAGGCGTCCCCTGCCTCGTCGCGCCGGCCTCGCCGACCGCGACGCCGTTCCACAAGGTGGCGCTGGCCTGGAACGGCTCGCGTGAATCGGCGCGGGCGCTGCACGATGGCCTCGACCTCCTGAGGGCCGCGGCAAGCGTCGTCGTGGTCGTCGCGGCCGAGGAGAGCACGCGCTGGGTGGACACGGTCCAGACCGACGGGCTCATCCGGCATCTGGCGCGTCACGGCGTGCAGGCGGAACTGGTCCATACGCCTGTCGGGTACGGCGGCGCCGGCGTCGCGATCCTGACGGCGTGCGAGGCGCAAGGCGTGGACCTGCTGATCGCCGGCGCCTACGGCCACTCGCGGGCCGCCGAAACGATTCTTGGGGGCGCCACTCAGAGTTTCCTCTCCCGCGCGACCCTGCCGGTCCTGCTGTCGCACTGACACGAGTAGTCGAGCCAGATATCGCTCGTGGGCGATAGCGACGGCGTGCTCTATATCCCGGGACCGATGGCGGACATGGGCCGAGAAGAACGCGGGGTTTGGGCAGCCTATGCGGTCGCGGTCGCGGCGGTCGCGGCGATCACCGCGGCGCGGCAACTGCTCGCCCCGATCCTGGGAGACCACTCGCTTCTGCTGCTCTTCGCACCGGCCGTGCTAGCCGCCGCGGTGCTGGGGGGGTGGCCGCCGGCTCTGCTGGCCACCTTGCTGTCGGTCGGCGGGGCTGTTGTCGTTGAGCGCCTGAACCACCTGCCCTTCGACGGCCCGAGCCTGGCGCTTTTCGTCGCCATCGGCTGCAGCTTCGCACTCGTCGGCGAGCGGCACATGAGGGATCGCAGGGCGGCCGACGCCAGGGCGCGCGATCTTCATGCCCGGGAAGCGCACCTTCAATCGATCCTCGACACCGTTCCCGACGCCATGGTCGTGATCGACGTCCGGGGCGTCGTGCAGTCGTTCAGCGCGGCCGCAGAACGGCTCTTCGGGTGGCGCGCCGACGAGGTCATCGGTCTGAACGTCAGCATGTTGATGCCATCGCCCTATCGGGAAGCCCACGACGGGTATCTGGCCCGCTACCTCGCGACGGGCGAGCGCCGAATCATCGGCATCGGACGAGTCGTGGTCGGACTACGCCGCGACGGCTCGACGTTTCCGATGGAGCTCTCGGTCGGCGAGATGAAGGTCGCGGATCGTCGGTTCTTCACCGGCTTTGTCCGCGATCTCACGGACAGCCAGCAGCAAGCGGCGACCGTCGAGGAACTGCAAAGCGAGCTCTTCCGGGTCGGCCGCCTCACCGCGATGGGTGAGTTGGCTTCGGCCCTGGCGCATGAGCTGAACCAGCCGCTGTCGGCGATCGCCAACTACCTGTACGGCGCCGAGCGCTTGGTGGCGGAAGAGCCGATCGATCAGACGCTTCTCGCGGAAGCGCTGCGGAAGGCCGGGGGCCAGGCTCTGCGCGCCGGCGAGGTGATCCAACGCCTTCGCGACTTCGTTGGCCGGGGCGAATCCGAGCGCCGGGTCGAGAGCATCTCCAAGCTGATCGAGGAGGCGAGCGCGCTGGCTCTGATCGGTGTGAAGGAACTCGGCGTCCGCGTGACCAACGAGTTCAACCCCGACGCCGATCTGGTGGTGGCCGACCGCGTCCAGATTCAGCAGGTCGTCATCAACCTGATGCGCAACGCCGTCGACGCGATGCGCGGGCTGAAACCGGCCGAGCTCAAGGTGCGCGTCAGCCTCCACGGGGCCGGATTTACCGAGATAGCGGTTTCGGATACGGGTTCGGGGATAAGCGAAGAGGTTCGCGAGCGTCTTTTCGAGCCCTTCACGACGACCAAGAAGGAAGGCATGGGCGTGGGCCTGTCTATCTGTCGAACCATCGTGGAGTCGCACGATGGAACGATTTCGGCCTCCAACAACGACAGCGGCGGTGCGACCTTCGCCTTCACGCTGCCGCGCGCGGACGCAGGGTCCAATGTCTGACGCCGGGACAGCACCCGTCCATGTCATCGACGACGACGACGACGCGCGCGACTCCCTCGCGTTTCTGCTGAAGAGAGTGAAGCTTCCGGTCGAGGTGTATGCGAGCGCCGCGGCGTTTCTCGAAGTGGCGCCGAGCGCCGCGGGCGTTGTGGTGACCGACGTGCGCATGCCCGAGATGGACGGGCTAGAGCTCACGGTGCGGTTGAAGGAGATGGGCGTGGCGCTGCCCGTGATCGTGATGACGGGACACGGCGACATTCCCCTGGCCGTCGAGGCGATGAAGGCGGGGGTGGTCGACTTCATCGAAAAGCCCTTCGAGGGCGAGCGGATGCTGAACGCGATCCGCGCGGCGTTCTCCAGGCAAGGGCCGGACGGCGCCCACGACGAAGAGCGGGCCGACTACCTGCATCGGATCGAGACGCTTTCGTCCCGCGAACGCCAGGTTCTGGACGGGTTGGTGGCGGGCAAGGCGAGCAAGGTCATCGCCCGCGATCTCGACATCAGTCCCAGGACCGTCGAGGTCTACCGGGCCAATGTCATGACCAAGACCAAGGCCCGAAGCCTGTCGGAACTCGTGCGCATGGCCATCAGGGCCGGTGTCGCCTAGCCCTGGCGCCCCGGGCGCTCGAGGACGTTGGCGATGTGCTGACGGAGTTCGCCGTCGAGCAGCGGCTTCTCGACGATCAGCACATGGGCCTGGGCGGCGCGGCTGCGGCACCGCTCGTCGGGCCTGGTGGTGATCAGGATCGCGGGCGCCTGAACGCCGCGCGCGCGCATTCGATCGATCAAGGTGAGCCCGTCGACGTCGGGTAGCTTCAGATCCGCCACGAGACAGTCGCAGGGCCGTTCGTCCTGCAGGGCGCCCAGCGCGGTGCGGTGCCCGGCCACGGCATAGCCACCCACCTGAAGCGAGAACGTGAGCGCGCCGAGCAACGAGGCATCGTCCTCGACCACCATGATGCGGGCGCGAGGCCCATCGGAAGACATCGAGGAACACTTGGCGCGGCGAGCCTGGCGCGCATTGATTTGCATCAAGCGACGCAACATCCGGATCAGCCCTTAGGGAGCCGGCCCAAATTTCGCGGGCGCCGCAACGGGGGTAGCAACATCGTCAGGTTCGATGGAGTACCGGCGATGCAAGCAGCTCAGACCTACCCGCTGAAAACGGCCGCGATCTCGGCCTTCGCGCCCACCCACGCCAATGAGACCCAAGACGATCTCAAGCTGATGGGCGTGGCCAAGTCTGTCTGCCGCGAGCGGGAAATCTTCGCGGAGGGCGACTCGACCGATATTTTCTACAAAGTAGTGTCCGGAACGGTCCGGTCGCTGCGGTTTCTCTCTGACGGTCGGCGTCAAATCACCAGCTTCTTCTTGCCGGGCGACATTTTCGGCGTCGACTTCGGCAGCGAGCGCGGCACGGGCGCCGAAGCGGTGTCGGATGCGGTCGTCATTCAGGTCCGGCGTTCCGCCATCCTCGCCGATCCCGAACAGAGCATCCGCCTTTGGCGCCGCTCCGTCGGCGAGCTGCGGCGTAGCCAGGA
>DATJRL010000321.1:0-4089 GCA_035504785.1 Caulobacteraceae bacterium | reverse complement strand
TTGATCGCCGGCAGCGCGCCGCGGGACCGTCAAGAGCCGGACTCCCCGCGGCCGCGTGTGGCCGCAGCCCCTCTCCGCTAGTCCCCACCCCCAGCCGGGTCTAACGTGGCCGCGGCCGGCGCAGCCGGCTCCGGCTCGCGGGGAGATTGGGGGGCGTCATGCGGTCAACTCTCGCCGTCGGCCTGGCGGCCCTGGCGCTCGTGGGGTGCGGCAGGGCGGGATCGCAGGGGGCCGCGGCCAACGTCGCGGCGGCGCAGACCGGCGGGGTGGGCGCGCTCGCCTCCAACGACGCCGCGACGAACGCCGCGCTCGCCGCCGGTTCCCCGCCGCAGGCCGCCGGCGGCGGGACGTCCATCCCCGGCCCGCCGCCGTCGAGCGCGCCGGCGAGCGCCTCGACCGTGACCATCCAGTTCCAGCGCGGCGCCAACTGTTGGCAGTATGCCGGCGTGGCCTCGACGTTCGACGGGCGTTTCGCGGCCGGCCAGCGGGTCGACATCACCTCGACCGGCCTGCAAGCCAACGGCAACGGCTCGGAGAACTGGTATGAGACCAGGCCGAGGTCGGTCTACATCGCCGGCGCCGACGGCAAGCTGCTGACCGCCGACGCGGACGGTTATTTCACCATCCCGGCCAGCGGCGCCTACCAGATCAGCTTCGATCCGATGTCGATGGTCGGCGCGCCGGGCGTGATGATCGTCTGCACCCTCTAGAGCGTGTTGAGTCGACTCGGAATCGCCTTCTTTCGTCACCCCGGACGGCCTGCAAGGCCGATCCGGGGCCGGACCATCCGGTTCCCAGACGACTTCCAGCTCGGTGGCGGCGCGTCCGACCCCGGATCGGCGCCCCCAATGAAGTCGGGGGCTTGTCCGAGGTTGCACCCGCAATGTCGCCGGACGCGAAGGATCGGAGGCGTTGCGCCTAAGCGGCGATCCACTCACGCGCTTCGGCGGCCTGATCCGGCTCGAAGGTCCTGATCTTGGCCTTCATGAACAGGGCGCCCAGATGCCCCACGGCCCGGATCCAGCTCCGGTCGGCGACGAGCGCCACGTGCGTCACCTGATTGGCGAGCGGCATGCCCAGCGTGATGTCGGTCCAGATCGCCGACGGCTCGATGCCGGTGAAGTGGTCGATGAACTCCAGGATGCGGGTCTTGCCGTGGAGCTCCACGTCGTCCCGCATCTGCTTGATGCGGGCTTCGAGGTCGGCGTTCGTCACCGCGCCTGAAACGTGGATCTCGACCACCGGAGACGACGGCTCGCTCTTGTAGGTGATCATCAAACCCTCCGTCGGTTCCGTGAGAAAAGCTCTGGGGCGGCGCCCGTTCCAAACGTAGTGTGGGCGCGCCGGCGAAAGGAGGGCCCATGCCAGTCGTGCAGTTCGAGCCGCAGGCCAACGTCAGCGGCGATCCGGAGCGGGCGTCGCAGGGGTTCGGGCGCCTGCGCGCCGACCCGACCCCCGCCTTCGACCCGGGCCGGGACGCCGAGCGGGCCTGCGCCCACTTCGAACGGCACGGCTTCGTGGTCCTGTCCGATTGCCTGACCGCCGCCGAGCTCGGCTACCTCAACGCGTTCTGCGATCGCAGCCAACGCGAGCGTCCCGATGCCTGGGGCCTCACGGACCGGCGCAAGCCGCACCACCGCAACCAGGGCCTGATCTTCTCCCAGCCCCTGCTGGACTACCCGGAACTGGACCCGTTTACCCGCCACCCCCGCTCGTTCCCGGTCGTGGCGCGCCTGATGGGCGGCGAGGACCACGTCCGCTACGCCGAGTTCAACTTCCGCGAAACGCCCGAGGGCGCCGGTCAGCGCGCGATGAACTTCCACCACGACGCCGTGCGCGACGACCGCCTGACCCGCACGCCCTACGGCCCGTGCGACTGGCTCTGCGCCATCCACTACCTGACCGACGTCGAGCCGGGCTCGCCCTGCTTCTGCGTCGTACCGGACAGCAACCGCTTCGCGAGCCTGCAGGATGCGTTCGCCGGGCTGGGCGAGGCCTACTGCGAGGCGCCGCTCTACGGTCGCGCGGGAACTTGCGTGCTCTACGACACCGCGACCTTCCACACCCGGCTGGACGGCGACGGCCGCCAGATGCGCCGGACCTGGCACCAGTACTTCGCCCGGGGCGGCTGGCTGCGCACGGAGAACCGCTACATCCGCCCGCCGAGCCCGGCCCTGACCGACTGGAACCTGATCCCCGAGCGCCTCGCGCTCCACCGGGACCCGCGGATCCGCCGCTTCTTCTCCCACTGGAACACCGCCCAGGGCGAGTGGGCCGCGAGCGGCTTCGATCCCGCGGTTCGCCACGCGATGCCGCGCGGGGAGCAGTAGGCCTCAGCCCTCCGGCCGCTCACGCATCGACAGCGCCAGGAACACCGCGCTCAGCACCACGACCGCAAGCGCGCCGTAATGCGCGGGCGGGTGGCCGCCGTCGCTCGGCGGCGTCAGCACCCAGCCCTGCAGCGCCACCAGCGCCTGTTCCAACAGCAGCAGCGCCAGGAACAGCGGCGTCAGCGGTCGGTAACGCAGCGCCACGGCGAGCATGGCGAGACCCAGCGCCAGCTGCGTCGCGCCTTCCCAGCGGAAGACGCCGACGACCACCTCCCGCCGGTCGCCGAGGTCGAGCCCGGCGATCGTGTGCGCGCCGCCGTCCGGCAGGAAGCTGTGCACGAGCCCCGGCCCGATCGTCAGCAGCGCCGCCAGCCCCAGGAACCAGGCGGAGATCGTCGCCCCGCGATAAGCGTCGTTGGTCGAGGGCGGCAGCAGCTGCATGGATCCGGCCCCTCATTCCCACTCGATGGTTCCCGGCGGCTTGCTCGTGATGTCGTAGACGACCCGGTTCACGCCGCGCACCTCGTTGACGATGCGGGTGGCGGCCCTCGTCAGCACCTCCCAGGGGAACTCGAAGACGTCGGCGGTCATGCCGTCGGTGGAGGTGACGGCGCGCAGGGCCAGCACCTCCTCGTAGGTCCGCGCATCGCCCATCACGCCCACGGTGCGCACCGGCAGCAGCACCGCGAACGCCTGCCAGATGGCGTCGTAGAGCCCGGCCTTGCGGATCTCGTCGAGCCAGATGGCGTCGGCCTTCTGCAGCACCGCCACCTTCTCCGGCATCACCGCGCCGGGGATGCGGATGCCGAGGCCGGGGCCGGGGAACGGATGGCGGCCGACGAAGGCGGGCGGCAGGCCGAGCTCGACGCCGAGCGCGCGCACCTCGTCCTTGAAGAGTTCGCGCAAGGGTTCGACCAGCTTCAGCTTCATGGTCTCGGGCAAGCCGCCGACGTTGTGGTGGCTCTTGATCACCGCCGACGGCCCGCCGCGGGCCGAGACGCTCTCGATCACGTCCGGATAGAGCGTGCCCTGCGCCAGGAACGCCGCGCCCTCGATCCTGGCGCTCTCGCGGTCGAACACCTCGATGAACAGCCGCCCGATGGTCTTGCGCTTGGCCTCGGGGTCGGCGACGCCCTCGAGCGCAGAAAGGAAATCCCTCGACGCATCAACGTGCACAAGCGGGATGTTGTAGTGGTCGCGGAACAGGCTCACCACCTCGCTCGCCTCGTTCAGCCGCATCAGCCCGGTGTCGACGAAGACGCAGGTGAGCTGCTCGCCGATCGCCTCGTGGATCAGCACCGCCGCCACCGAAGAGTCGACGCCGCCGGACAGCCCGCAGATCACCCGCCCCTTGCCCACCTGGGCGCGGATGCGGGCGATGGCCTCGTCCTTGAACGCGGCCATGGTCCAGTCGCCCTTCAGGCCGGCGATCTCGTGGGTGAAGTTGCGCAGCATCAGCGCCCCGCGCGGGGTGTGCGCCACCTCGGGGTGGAACTGCACCCCGTAGAGCCGCCGCCCCTCGTCGGCGATCACCGCGAAGGGTGAGCCCTCCGACGTCGCGGCTGCCTCGAAGCCCGGCGGCACGGCGGTGATCTTGTCCCCGTGGCTCATCCACACTGTCTCTTCGTGGCCGACGTCGCCCAGGCCGGCCAGCAGCGGCGTCTCGCGGGCGATGCGGATCTCGGCGCGGCCGAACTCGCGGGCGTGGCCGCTCTCCACCTGGCCGCCCAGCTGGGCGCACATGGTCATCTCGCCGTAG
>DATJRL010000320.1:0-23627 GCA_035504785.1 Caulobacteraceae bacterium | reverse complement strand
GGCGCTTGATGGCGAAGAAGGTGTTGGAGGGGTTGGTGACCGCCTGGCGCTTCGCCGGTTGGCCGACCAGCCGCTCGCCGTCATCGAGGATGGCCACGACCGACGGGGTCGTCCGCGCCCCTTCCGCGTTCTCGATCACCTTTGGCTGCTTGCCGTCCATGATCGCGACGCACGAATTGGTCGTGCCGAGGTCAATGCCGATAATCTTGCTCATGAGAACTTCGTCTCGCTCCTTCAGTGGCGAACGTTGGCGGGGGCCTTCAATATCGAAGCGCCGGTTGCGAACGTCCCCGGTTCGATGGTCTCTCTAGTTTGACGGGCTTGGGCCCTACTGGCGCGGGACCGCCCCGATGCCGGAGCCAGCGCCGCTTCAAGCCCGATATCGGAAACCCAAGCCTGCCTCGCAAGGGGTTTTGACCGTCGCCGCGCGAGGCAAGCCGACTCTCGCGTGATAGAGTCGGCTCCGTGACGCCCTCCGGATTTCGCCTGGTTCCTGGCCGCCTCGACGAGCCCACGCAGCGTGCGCTGACGGACGAGGTGCTGCGGTTGGCCGAGGCGGCGCCTTTCTATCGGCCAATCACGCCGGGCGGCAAGCCGATGAGCGTGGCCATGACCAACCTCGGGCCGCTCGGCTGGGTGACCGACGTCGGCGGCTATCGCTATCAGGCGACGCACCCCGAGAGCGGGCGCGCCTGGCCGCCGATCCCCGCGATGCTCTTCTCGCTCTGGGCCGAACTCTGCGACGATGCGACGCCCCCGGACTGCTGCCTGGTCAACCGCTACGACGCCGCGGCCCGGATGGGGCTGCATCGCGACGCCGACGAAGCCGACTTTCGCTTCCCGGTGTTGTCGGTCTCCCTGGGCGACACGGCTCTCTTTCGGCTGGGTGGGCTCAGGCGGTCCGACCCGACCGCCCAGATCCGTCTGGCGTCGGGCGACGTGGTCGTGCTGGCGGGCGACGCGCGGCGCGCCTACCACGGCGTCGACCGCATCGTCGCGGGCTCCTCGCGGCTGATCCCGGACGGCGGCCGGCTGAATCTCACTCTGCGGCGCGCCGGACCGGCGGACTCCCCGATCCTTCGAGCCTCGCACTTTTGACCGGGGGGCTTTGACAGCGCCCGAGCGCCGCGCTCAATGTCCGCCGCCGCTCGAGCCGGAGGATTTTTGTAAGCGCCATGCAGACCCTGAAGCGCCCCGAGGGCAATCTGCCCGAGGACTTCCACCTTTCGCGCCGGGGTCTGGCGACCGCCATCTTCGCCGGCTACGCCGCGGCCGCCTTCTCCGCCGAAGCCGATCCGATCGTCACCGACGAGAAGGGGCTGATCACCGAGACGGTGATGCTGCCGACCGAGGGCAAGTCGATCCGCGGCTTCATCGCCCGGCCCGCCGCGCCCGGCCGCTACGCCGCGGTGCTGGTGGTGAACGAAATCTTCGGCCTGCACGCCTACATCGTCGATGTCTGCCGGCGCCTGGCCAAGGTCGGCTACGTGGCGATCGCCCCCGGTTTCTTCGACCGCGCCGGAGATCCGGCCGGGCTCACCGACCGCGACGCGATCATGAAGATCGTCGCGACCGCGACCGACCCGCAGATCATGAGCGACGTGCGGGTGACGCTGAATTTCCTGGAGAACGCGCCTTACGTCGACCCCAGCAAGATCGCCATCACCGGCTTCTGCTGGGGGGGCCGGGTGGTGTGGGACGCCTGCGAGACCTTCACCGACTTCAAGGCCGGGGTCGCCTGGTACGGCCAACTGGCCCCGGTCCCCGGCCAGCCCGCGGACCCGACGCGGATGTACCCGATCGACCACGTCGCCGACCTGCACTGCCCGGTGCTGGGGCTCTATGGCGGCAAGGACCCGCTGAGCCAGGCCGTTCCGGCGATGCGCGACGCGCTCAAGGCCGCCGGCAAGACCGGATCGGACATCATCGTCTACGAGGACGCGGGCCACGGGTTCCACGCCGACTACCGCGCCAGCTACAACGAGGTCGACGCCAAGGACGGCTGGCGCCGGCTTCTGGCGCACCTGACCTTCTACGGCGTGGTTCCCGGCTATCACGCCACCGGCGGCCGCTCCCGCCCCCACGTGGTCAGCCACCACCACCGTCGCCGCAAGCGCCATCGCCATAGCTGAGAGGCGGGCTCGCATGAGCCCCACTTCGTTCGCCTGTTCGGCGGCGAAGCCGCGAGTCTCGTCCACGAACCTCTCGACCGGCCCTGATCCGCCCGGCGAGAGCCAGGCCGTCGTCTCCGTCCCGTTTCGACCACAAAAACACGATGACACTAAGAACGCCAAGAAGGCCAGGCAGGGACATCAACCGTCCCAAACTTCGTGCGCCTTCGTGTCCTTCGCGCCTTTGTGGTGAACTTCAAGACGATCGCCGCCTGCGGCGGGCCTATCCGGCCGACCGCAGACGTCGCGTGGCTCGTGAGGACAACCTGGCGGCCGCGACGCCGCTCGATCTCTCCAGGAACCCCTTACCGGCGCAGCTTGCGGGTCAGCGTCTCGAGGTCGCGCGCCAGTTGGGTGTCGATGAGACGCAGCGCCTCGATGCGGCGAACCGCGTGCAGCACAGTGGTGTGGTCGCGATCGCCGAAGCGGCGACCGATGTCCGGCAGCGAGCGGGTGGTGAGCTTCTTGGCCAGCCACATCGCCGCCTGGCGCGGACGGGCCACCGAGCGGGTGCGGCGCTCGGAGATCAGGTCGGCTTGCTTCAGTCCGAAGTGATCGGCGGTGGCCTTCTGGATCTCGTCGACGGTGATCCGTCGCTCGCTGCCGCCCGGCAGATGCGGACCGAGGAAGGACTGGGTCTCCTCCAGCGTCAGGCCGCCGATGCCCGTCCCGGCCCGAACGATCAAGGTGTTGAGCGCGCCCTCGAGCTCCCGGACGCTGTCCGTGAAGCGGTCGGCGAGGAACGCCAGCACCTCCGGACGGACCTGGGCCGAGATTCCCTGCTGGCGGGTGAGGAACGCGGCCTTGCGCTCCAGAATGTCGAGGCGCAGCGCCCGGTCCGCCGGCTCGATGCCGCAGACCAGGCCGGCCGACAGGTGCGAGCGAAGCCGCGCGTCGATCTCGGTGAGCGCCGAGGGCGGGCGGTCGGCGGAGAAGACCACGCGGCGCCCGTCTTCCATCAGCGCCGCCAGGGTGTGGAACAGCTCCTCCTCGGAAGAGTGCTTGCCGCCGATGAAGTGCACGTCGTCGATCAACAGCAGGTCGGCGGAACGAAGCTCGTCCTTGAAATCCGCGGCCTTGCGATCCATCAGCGCCCGCACGAACGAGGAGAGGAACCGCTCGGCCGTCAGATAGACCACCCTCTTGTCGGGCTGGGTGCGCATCGCCTCCCAGGCCAGGGCGTTCAGCAGGTGGGTTTTGCCGAAACCGTAGGCGGCATGGAACACCACGGGGTTGAAGTGGCCGTCGGCCCACGACGCCACGCGGCGCGCCACCGCGAGGGCGAACTCGTTGGACGGGCCCTTGACGAAGGTGTCGAAGGTGAAGCGCTCCTGCAGGCCCTGCAGCCGAGAGACGCGGGCGGGGCCGGCCGGCGCGATGGCCGGACTGTCGCTGGACACCGGCTCGGCCGCCGCCAGCCCGATCCCTGGATCGACAGCGGCCGCCACGGCGGCGCCCCCGCCATCGGCTTCGAACTCGAGGCGGGACTTCAGCGCCAGCGGCTTATGGGCGGGATCGCTGGCCGACCACAACTCCTCGATCCGGCGCAGCGCGTAACGGCGAATCCAGTCGCGAGCGATGCCGGTGGGCGTCACCAGGCACAGCTCGCCCGCGGCGTCGGTGCGTAAGGAAGCGTGAGCGAGCCAAGAGCCGAAGGTGTCTTCGCCCAGTTCGGCCCTCAGAGCTTGGGCGACCTTCGCCCAGATCGCTCCAGCCGGCGCCCCAGACGGCATCCCCGCGAGCCCATTCGTCGACATTTCTCGCCCCATCCCGATCACACCTCCATTCGTTGCGAATGGAGCTGCCGCGGCCCCCCACGAGCCACGACCGATACCCCGCCTAATCAAACAAACACCTTCCCCGTTGACTGTCGGATACTTTCCGCAGCCTTGCTTTCATCAGTAAACTGTCAGATGCTTAAGCGCCCGACGATACGCGCCGAGCCGACCGGGTCAAGGGGCCAGTCCGGGCCTCGGCGACTCAAAATTTTTCGGTCACGGTCTTGACAAATTCGAGCCCGGTTCGCGGTCAGGGAAAATCGGAAAACGCTGTCTTTTTGGCGCCGCAATTATGGCGGGTCCGGCGCATCCACCAGCAAGCGCCGTGGACCGGATAGGCCGCCTGCGGACGGAAAAACGCTAACTATTTTAAGTAGTTACGGTCAAGCTATTGAAATCAGGCGGCTTGCAGCTTCTTCACGCGCGCCGCCAGGCGCGACATTTTGCGCGCGCCGGTGTTCTTGTGGATCACGCCCTTGGAGACCGCGCGCATCAGTTCCGATTGGGCCTCCAGGAAGGCGACGGAAGCGGCCTTCGCGTCGCCGGCCTGCAAGGCTTCCTCGAGCTTGCGAACGAAGGTTCGAACCCGCGAACGTCGCGCCTTGTTCACTTCGGTTCGGCGGGCGATTTTGCGGATCGCCTTCTTGGCGCCGGGGTTGTTCGCCATGGTCTTTGTCGGCCTCGCGCGGCGCCCACGCAGCGCCTGGAAAAACGGGAGGCGCGATATACGCCGAAGCTCTCCGCCGGGTCAATGCGCCCTGCGGCGGCGATCGATCACGGTAGGCGCGTCGGTCCGGCGCGACGGGATGTCAGCGACAGTGGGCGTCACGAAGGCCCTTGGACCTTGAACCCCCTCGCGCGCAGCAGGGCGGGCAGGCCCTCCGGGCCGATCATGTGGCCGACACCGACCACGACGACCACCGTGCCCTTCTTCCGCAGCCGGCGCGAGAGCGCCCTCGCCCACGCCTGGTTGCGCTGGGTGATCAGCCGGCCGTACAGCGCCGGCGAGACAGTCTCGAGCGGCTGCACCGCGTCTCGCCGTAACCCGGCGAGGTCGGCGGTCATCCATTCGTCGACCACGCGCTGATACGAGGCCGGGTCGTCTTCGATCTCGGCCAGGGTCCAGTCGAGCGAGGCGATCTGATCCTTCACCGGCGCGCCGGCTAGAAACTCGATCTGCTGGCGGGCGCTCTCGAAGGCCATGCGCCGGGCCGCGAGCGGGGTGATGGCCTGCACCTGCTCCTCGACGCCGTTGAAGGCGTCGGCCCCGCCGCGGGCGTCGTCGGCGATGGAGAGGGTGAACTCCGCCATCCAGGGCTGCATGCGATCGAGGGCGTCGGGAGCGCAATGCAGGTCGACGGCGGCCTTGCGGAGCTTTTCGGCCTCATCCGCGGTCAGCATGCCGGTCAGGCTGCGGCCCGCCGGCAGGACGCCGCGGGCGAGGGCGACGGCGCTGGCTTCATTGTCGCTGGCGGCATTGATCGGAAGTTCGGTCCACAGTTCGTCCGCCTTCGCCAGGGCGTCGTCGAGGGCGACGGGGCGCCAGTCGAGGCCTGGGGGCAACAGGTGGATCGAGCCGAACAGGATGATCTTCGCCGTGGGCGAGGTGACGATCCACAACGGCGGTTTGGCCGCGGCCGGACCCGCGAGGATCGCAACGAGGGCGATCGCGGCGAGGGCAGAGCGGGCGCCTCGAACCGCCTTGCGTGGCCAGACCGTCATGTCTGACAGGTGTCGCAGGCGAAGGTGGAGCGTCCGGACTGCACTTGGCGGACCACCGTGCCGCCGCAGCCGCGCCGACGGCAAGCCTCGCCCCCGCGGCCGTAAACCAGGAATCGGTGCTGGAAGTAGCCGAGCGCCCCCTCGGCGCTGGCGAAGTCGCGCAAGGTCGAGCCGCCGGCGTCGATCGCCTCCCCCAGCACGGCCCGCACGGCGCGGGCGAGCTTGGCCAAAACCGGTCGGCTGAGATCGCCTCCCGCCGCGGTTGGATCGACGCCGGCGCGGTGCAGCGCCTCGCAGACGTAGATGTTGCCGAGCCCCGCGACGACGCGCTGGTCGAGCAGCAGGGCCTTCACCGGCGCCCGCCGCCCCTCGAAGGCCTTGGCCAAGTGGCCGGCGTCGAAGGCGTCGCCGAGCGGCTCCGGGCCCAGCCCCGCGAACCAGGGATGGGCGCAAAGCCTGTCGCTGGCGATCAGGTCCATATAACCGAAGCGGCGAGGGTCGTAGAACGTGATGCGGACGCCGGCCTCGGTCTCGAACAGCACGTGCGCGTGCCTCGGATCCGGAACCGCGGCGAGGGCGAACTCGCCCGGCTGCGAGGCGCGTCCGCTCCCCGCGATTTCGAAACGGCCGGTCATGCCCAGGTGCATCACCAGCGTCTCGCCGCGGTCAAGCGGGGCCAGCAGGTATTTGGCGCGGCGATCCAGTCGCTCGATCCGTGCGCCGGTCAGGCGCTGTCCGAACCCGTCCGGCAGCGGAAAGCGAAGATCCGGCCGGCGAGCCTCGGCGCGGGTCAGCCGCGCCCCGGCCAGCACTGGCTCCAGGCCCCGCCGCACGGTTTCGACTTCAGGCAGTTCCGGCATCTGCGCCTTGCCTAGAGCGCGCAGGGCAAAAGGGGAATCGGTTTTGCGTTTCGGCGGGCGCCTTATCTCGACGCGTTCGCCATGCGCCATCGCGCTCGGCGGCGCGGCTTGGTGGCGCTGGCGCCGGTTCCGCCTTAAGAGGCGCGAGCATGAGCGTCAGTTTCGGATATCGCGATGTCGACGCCGCCGAGAAGGGCGGACTGGTGCGGAGCGTCTTCGACCGCGTTGCGCGCCGCTACGACCTGATGAACGACTTGATGAGCCTGGGCGCGCACCGACTGTGGAAGGACGCGGCGGCGGCTCGAATGAACCCACAGCCCGGCGAGCGCATCGTCGACTGCGCCGGCGGCACCGGCGACCTCGCCCGACGGTTCGCCAGACTGGCGCGGGCGGCGCAGGCCCGCCGCGGCGGCGAGCCTGCGCGGGTTACCGTGGTGGACTTCGATGCGGCGATGGTGGCCGCTGGCCGGGCCCGGGGCGACGACGTCGGCGTCGAGTGGGTGGTCGGCGACGCGCAGAGCCTGCCATTGCCCGACGCCTGCGTCGACGCCTATTCGATCGGCTTCGGCCTGCGCAACGTCACCGACGTCTCCAAGGCGCTGGCGGAGGCGCGGCGGGTGCTGAAGCCGGGCGGACGGTTCCTCTGCCTGGAGTTCTCCAAGGTGAGCGCGGCGCCGATCAGACCGCTCTATGACGCCTACTCCTTCCGGCTGATCCCGGCGGTAGGGGCGCGAGTGGCGGGCGACGCCGACGCCTACCGATACCTGGTGGAGAGCATCCGCCGTTTCCCCGACCAGAAGTCGCTGGCCGGGCTGATGGTCGACGTCGGCTTCGCTCAGGTGTCCTTCACCAACTTTACCGGCGGCGTCGTGGCCCTGCACCAGGGCTGGGCGATCTGAGGCCATGGCGGCGTCCAGCTCCTACGGGCGGCTGATCGGAGCGGCCTGGGTGCTGATCCGGGCCGACGCCCTGGCGCCGCGCGAACTCGACCCGTTGCTGCCGCCGGGGCCGCGGGCGCTGGCGCGGACGCTGCGGCTCTTCGCCGGCCGGCGGGCAAGGTCCGGAAGGCCGGGCGAACGACTGGCCGGAGCGCTGGAGCGGCTGGGACCGGTGGGGATCAAGCTCGGCCAGTTCCTCTCCACGCGCGCCGACATCTTCGGCATCGCCTTCGCCGAGGACCTGTCGCGGCTGAAGGACCGGCTGGCGCCCTTTCCGCTGGAGGCGGCGGAGGCGCAGGTGGCGGCCGCGCTCGGAAAGCCGCTGGACAGCCTCTACGAGACCTTCGAGCCGGCGATGGCCGGGGCCTCGCTCGCCCAGGCGCACCGGGCGCGGCTGAAGACGGGGCAGGCCGCGGCCGTGAAGGTGCTGCGGCCCGGAATCGAGCGGCGGGTGGCGTCGGATTCAGAAGCGTTGCGGACGGCGGCGCGCCTGGCCGACGCCTGGGCGCCGGCCTCGCGGCGGCTCGAGCCGCGCGCCTTCGCCGAGACGGTGATCCGGGCGCTGGAGCTGGAGCTGGATCTTCGCTTCGAGGCCGCCGGCGCCGACGAACTGCGCGCGATCATGGCCCACGACGGCTTCATGCGCGCCCCGCCGGTGGTGTGGGACGGCGTGGCGCGGCGGGTGCTGACGCTGGAGTGGGCGCCGGGCGCGCCGCTCTCCGACCCGGCGGTGCTGGACGATCCGGCCCTCGACAAACCCACCCTGGCCAACAACCTGATCCGCGCCTTCCTCGCCCAGGCCTTGGACCACGGAGTGTTCCACGCCGACCTGCACGAGGGGAATCTCTTCGTCGCGCCGCCGGCGCGGCTGACGGCGGTGGACTTCGGCATCATCGGGCGGTTGGGGGCGGTCGAGCGCCGCTACCTGGCGGAGATCCTCTGGGGCTTCCTGCGGCGCGACTATGCGCGGGTGAGCCAGGTGCACTTCGAAGCCGGCTACGTGCCGGCCCATCACGACCCGGCGGCCTTCGCCCAGGCGCTCCGGGCGGTGGGCGAGCCGGTGTTCGGGCGCAGGGCCGCGGACGTCTCCATGGGGCGGCTGCTGGCCCAGCTGTTCGAGATCACCGCCCTCTTCGACATGAGTCTGCGCCCCGAACTGGTGCTGCTGCAAAAGACCATGGTCACCGTGGAAGGCGTCGCCCGCCGCATCGACCCCGGCCACGACATCTGGGCCGCCGCCGAGCCGGTGGTGGCGCGCTGGATAACCCGCGAGCTCTCGCCGGCCAACCGGGTGCGCGAACTGGCCCGCGAGGCCCGCGCCGCGGTAAGCGCGCTGGCAAGGCTGGGCGAGGCGCCGTCCGCCCACACGGGCGCCGCCGCCCACGCCGTCTCCGAACCCGAACCGGCCGGCGACGTCCGAGCCTCGCCGGAGCCGACCCACCCCGCCGTCTGGTTCTTTGCCGGCGCGGCGGTGAGCGCCCTCGGCTTCGCCGTCGGCGTGGCGTTCCACGTCCTAGGGTTTTCCCGCTGATCCCAACGCGCTCGGCGACGCCCCTTGGCGAGCGCCTCATCGGCCGATGATCCGCCGGCGAGCGCCGACGCGAGCGCCGGAACTCGACGGCCCCGGATCGAAGCGATCCGACCCCTCGGTCGCACAGCTAGCTGTCGGAATTGTCGCCTTTCGCCTTCGACACGCTGTTCACCTGCTGGGTCCAGTAGGCCGCCCCGTCGCGCGGCTTGAACATGGTGCGCGGCGCGCCGTCCTTGCTGACCACGGCGAAGGTGTTGGTCTTGCCGTCGTAGAGCAGGGCGTCCCCATTGGAGCGCTCGATCTTCTGCACGCCCGGCGGCGGCGCATCGACGAACGCGTGGACCTTGGCGACGTACTGAGCCTCGGTGGCGGCGCCGAAGTCCTTGCCGTTCTTGCCGAACTGGTAGTCGGCGTTTTCCTGCGCGGTGTGCCTGCGGTTGGGCGCCCACATCGGCTTGCCGTCAGCCAGCAGCTGAGGCGGCTGATCGCGCGGATCGGCCAGCGACGTCTGCGTCACGCCCCGCTCCGCGACGGTCGGCGACGTCGAGGCCGAGGTCTGCGTCGCGGCCGGCGCCTTGGCCGACGGCCCGGCGTCGCACGCCCCCAACGCCAGCGCCGTAACGCCCGCCCAGATCCAAACCAAACCTTTCATGCCCCTTACCCCCTGCGATACCCATAGGTTGTGAGAACAAATCTAGAACTCAAGTCAAACGACTTGTCTAGCCCCTTTGTGCGGGCCGGCCTTCGCTGTAAGAGCGGGCGCCTTTTCGTGGGGAGCCTCGGGTGTGAGCGAGCGGCGGGTGCTTCTGATCGTGGGCGGCGGCGTCGCGGCCTACAAGGCGCTGGAGTTGGTGCGCCTGTTTCGCAAGGCGGACGTCGCGGTGCGGCCGGTGCTGACGGCGGCCGGGGCCGAATTCGTGACTCCGCTGTCGCTGGGGGCGCTGGCCGAGGACAAGGTTTACGGCGACCTCTTCGATCTCACCGACGAAGCTCGGATGGGTCACATCGAGCTGTCGCGTTCGGCGGACCTGGTGGTGGCGGCGCCGGCGACGGCGGACCTGATGGCCAAGGCGGCGCACGGGTTCGCCGGCGACCTCGCCTCCACGGTCCTGCTCGCCACCGACAAGCCGGTGCTGATGGCGCCGGCGATGAACGTACGGATGTGGCTGCACTCCGCCACGCAGCGCAACCTGACCCAGTTGCGGGCGGACGGCGTCGCCTTCGTCGGGCCGGACGAGGGGGCGATGGCCTGTGGCGAGTTCGGGCCCGGACGGATGGCCGAGCCAGAGGCGATCTTCGCCGCCGCGATGGCGAAGCTGGGGGTGGGCGGACCGCTCTCCGGCAAGCACGTCCTGGTCACCGCCGGCCCCACCGCCGAGCCGATCGACCCGGTGCGGGTGCTGACCAACCGATCGAGCGGCAAACAGGGATACGCCATCGCCAGCGCTCTGGCGGCGCTGGGCGCGCGGGTGACGCTGGTGTCCGGCCCGACCGGGCTCGCGGCGCCGCCGGGCGTGACCCGTGTCTGCGTCGAGACCGCGCTGCAGATGCTGGCCGCCTGCAAGGCCGCCCTGCCCGCCGACGCGGCGGTGTGCGTCGCTGCCGTGGCCGACTGGCGCGCGGACGAGGTGTTCGAGGTGAAGCTGAAGAAAAGCCACGATGGGCCGCCCACCATCCGACTGGTGGAGAATCCCGACATCCTGGCGGCGCTGTCGGCCCGCGGGCCGAGCCGGCCGAGGCTGGTGGTGGGCTTCGCCGCCGAAACCAACGACCTCGAAGCCAACGCCCGCGCCAAGCTGGTCCGCAAGGGCTGCGACTGGATCGTCGGCAACGATGTCGCCGCCGACGGGATCATGGGCGGGGACGAGAACGAGGTGATGGTGGTCGATTCGCAAGGCGTCGAGCGCTGGCCCAGAGCCTCCAAGGCCGAGATCGCGAGGCGCCTCGCCGAGCGCATCGCCGGGGACCTGGTTTGAGCGCGGGCGGCGCGAACGACGAGGGCGTGAGCGCCGGGCCGGTCGTGGCGGTCAAGCGCCTGCCGCATGGCGAGGGCCTGCCGCTGCCGGCTTACGAAACCGCGCGCGCCGCCGGCATGGACCTGCGCGCCGCCGTGCTCGAGGATGCGCCGGTCACCCTTCGCCCCGGCGATCGCCGCGCCGTGCCGACAGGCCTGACCGTGGCGATCCCGCCCGGCTTCGAGGGCCAGGTGCGGCCGAGGTCCGGCCTCGCGTTGCGGCACGGGATCACCTGCCTCAACGCCCCCGGCACCGTGGACGCGGACTATCGGGGCGAGGTGATGGTGATCCTGATCAATCTCGGAGCGGAGGACTTCGTCGTCCGCCGCGGCGAGCGTATCGCCCAGTTCGTGATCTCGCCGGTGACGCAGGCGAGCTGGCGCGAGGTGGAGAGCCTGGACGAGACCGCCCGGGGCGAGGGGGGATTCGGCTCGACCGGGGCGTCTTGATCGCCGAGGCTTGGCCATTGTCCACGCCGCCGGTGTCGGCCTAGGCTTCCTCTCATGGCGATTTTCAAATCCGGCGGTCTCGACATCGCCTACGACGACATCCAGGCCGACGCGGGCAAGACCGTGGTGCTGATCCACGGCTTCGCCACCAGCCGGGCCGAGAACTGGCGGCGGCTGGGGTGGTACGGGGCGTTCGAGCGCAAGGGCTATCGCGTCGTCGCCCTCGACCAGCGAGGCCACGGCGAGAGCGACAAGTCGCACGATCCGGCCGCCTATGGCCGCGAGGCGCTGCTGGGCGACATCGTGGGGCTGATGGACCACCTCGGGCTGGGGCCGGTCGACCTGATGGGCTACTCGATGGGCGCCAGGATGGCGCTGCAGATGGCGCTCAGCCACCCGGGCCGCATCGACAACCTCATCGTGGGCGGCGTCGGCGGCAGGATGTTCGAGCCGCCCGATCCATCCAAGGCGCCGTCCATGACCATGGCCGAGGCGATGCAGGCGGCGGATCCGGAGGACATTCCCGACAAGACTCTGAGGGGCTTTCGCCTGTTCGCCGACCAACAGGGCGAGGACCGTCTGGCGCTGGCGGCGTTCACGGAAGGCCGGATGGGCGGAGGCTTCGACAAAGAAGACCTCGGGGCTATCCGCGTCCCGACTCTGGTGGTGGCGGGTTCCCGCGACGAGATGGCTGGCGACCCACAGAGTCTCGCCGACCTGATCCCTGGGGCCAAGGCGGTGACCCTGCCCGCCTGCGACCACTTCTCCGCCATCCCGCACGCCCTCTACAAAGCCGCGGTGTTCGACTTCCTGGAGGGGTGGCTGGAGTGAGGCTTCCCTCCCGTTCAAGGCGAGGGAGGCGCCAAGCCTTCGAAGATCAGCCGGGCCTTGCTGTCGAAATGCTGGATGAGGGCGCTCGCATCGGTCTCCTGGCGGGCGGCGTGGCGATAGGTCCAGCCATAGGCGGCGATCAGCAGGTCGGCCGCGGTGTCGAGGTCCGCGTCTCGGCGCACGTCGCCGAGTTCGACTCCGACGAGCAGGCAGTCGCGGACCATGCCGCGCAGGCGCGGATTGTCGCCGAACCGGGGCGCCTCCGGGTCGCCGCGCCAGTCGAAGGCGGCGGCGATGTAAGCCAGGAAGAGGCGCAGGTTGCGGAACTCAAAGGCGTAGTGGAGCGCGAACAGCGAACGGCAGCGATCGAAGGTCGAGCCTTGCAGATGCGGCGCGGCGCGAGCGAGGTCGGAATAGAGATCGCCCAGACGCGCCTGCATCACCTCGGAAAGGACGTCGGACTTGCAGCGGAAGTTGGAAAAGACGCTGCCCACCGAGACGCCGGCGGCCCGCGCGATGTCGCGGATGGTGGCCTCGTCATAGCCCACGCGTTCGAACAGCTCACTCGCCGCGTCGAGAACACGACGCCGCGTCGCCTGCTTGCGCGCTTCGCGTAGGCTGGAAACGATCCCCTCCTCCGCAGGCTCTCCGATGCGAGTCGCCTGCGCCCGGCCGGGATCCGAACTCCGTCCGCGCGGGCGCGGCCCGGATCGTCCCGGCCAGGAACACTAGCCTAAAGGTCGCGGACGCGACGCCTCCCGATTTCGGGAGGGTTCGTCAGCCCGCGCGGGCGCCCGCCATGACGACCCTGACGAGGTCGCGCACGCGGCCCTTCACCACGTCGAGACCGAGACGTTCCAGCGCGGCGCGATGGAGGGTCGCGACGTAGCCGTCCCACAGGATTTCGCCGACGAGGCCGCGATCGACCGCGAGGACCTCGGTCGGACCAAGGTCGCTCTTTACGGCTTCGGCGACGAGCATCGCCAGCGGACGGCGGCGGACGCGACGGCGGACGTCGGTCCCGAGGCCGGGAGTCCAGATCGCGCTCATGGTGGCCTGGAAGAGGGCGAGGTCGCCCATGTGCCGTTCGGCGGCGGCGTCGAGCATGGCGACAACCGCCGAGCCGTGGCCCCGCTCGTCGGCGGCGGCGATCATGTCCGCTTCCAGCGCCTGCTGCTCGGCGGCGACGATCTCGCCAAAGAGATCCGATTTGTCGGCGAAGCTCGCGAACACCGCGCCGGTCGACATGCCGGCCGCCTTGGCGATGTCGCGGATGGTGGCGCCTTCATAACCGCGTTCCGAGAACAACGCCGCCGCGGCCGCGACGATCTTTTCGCGGGTGCGCTGCTTGGCCAGCGTGCGCTGATTGGGACGCCCGATGTCGGCGACGGCCTTCAGCGCACCAACGGAAATCTGGTTCATTCAGGGTTCTCCGACGCGGGACACCGGCGACGCGGCGCAAGATTCGGGCCGAACCGGTCGGCTTCGCTCGATCTTGTCAGGAGGCCGGCGCCCTGGGGCCATCCGCATCGCCAACGGTTCCTTGCTCTATACGTCCGCAGCGCCGGGAGGGCGCAACGGACTACCTATCGTTTCTGCGAACACGTTCGCTGAAGCGTGTTCTGCGAACGCAATGACGCACGATTACGGGATTCGCGCGACCTAGGCTGTCGGGCACACCGACGCTGTGCGAAAAGGTCGCAGCGGACCTGGGAGCCGCCGCCGATCTATCGGAACCGGCGTGTTCGCGTTCGCTGACCGCGTTCATTTGGGAAGCCGTGCGGCCGTCCGCAAGCCGCGGCGCCCGCCCTGGCGGCGAGGCCTATAAGCGCCTAAGCTCGCGGCCGCATGGTCACCTTCCTGCATATCCTGCTGCTCGTCGCCCTGGCCGCGGTGACGCTCACCCTGGGCGTGGGCATCTATTCGCTGTTCCGCGGCGGCGACTTCAGCCGGTCGTGGTCGAACAAGCTGATGCGGCTGCGCGTGCTGCTGCAGTTCACCGCCATCTGCATCCTGGCCGCCGCTTGGTGGTTCAGCGGCCACCAGCAGCGCTAGCGGAGCCGCCCCTGGTTACGCTCAACCGCATCTACACGCGCGCCGGAGACGCCGGCCAAACGCGTCTGGCCTCGGGCGCGCCGGTGTCCAAGAGCGACGCCCGGGTCGAGGCCTACGGCGCGATCGACGAGACGAACGCTGTCATCGGGCTGGCGCGGCTCTCCACCGCGGGCGATGCGACGCTGGATCCGATCCTGGCGCGCATCCAGAACGACCTCTTCGACCTCGGCGCGGACCTCGCCACCCCGCCGTCGGAGCACGAGGAGCTGCGACCGGCCCTGCGCATCGTCGCGTCTCAGGTGTCTCGGCTGGAGGCCGAGATCGACCTCCTCAACGAGCGGCTCGAACCGTTGACGTCGTTCGTGCTGCCAGGCGGCTCGGCGGCGGCGGCGGCGCTGCACGTGGCGCGCACGGTCTGCCGGCGAGCCGAGCGGCGCTGCGTGGCGTTGGCCCGCGCCGAGGCGGTCAGCCCCGAGGCGCTGAAGTACTTGAACCGGTTGTCGGATCTGCTGTTCGTCGCCGCCCGCCATGCCAACGACGATGGGCGCGGCGATGTGCTCTGGACGCCGGGCGGGACGCGTTAGGGCCGCGCGGCCGCCTTGGACGGCGCGACCGGGCGCAGTTCGCCAGGCACGCGCCCGGTGAAGCGCCAGACAGGGATAGGCGTGGCGCATTCGCGGTACTTCGCCGACCACCAGCCGCCGTTGGATTCGCATTGTTCCATGGGCCACAGGAATGTCGCCTCGTAGGCGAACACTCCGGCGCAAACCAAGACGAACAGGCCGAGATAAGCGATCTGTACGCGCCCGATCAGTCGATACATGCGATGAAGTCTCTCCTCGCGCCGCGGCCCGCGCAAGCGTTGCCGGGACGACTGCCGCACTTGCAAACGGCGCGCAAGACGCTATTGGCCCTTGCGCCCGAACCCTGGGGGTGTGGGCCGCAAATTTCCGTCCAGGTCAAGTGAGGCGAGGCGAACGACACCGATGAAAGTCCTGGTCCCGGTCAAACGGGTGCTCGATTCGAATATCAAGGCCCGGGTCAAATCCGACCACACGGGCGTGGACCTCGCCAACCAGAAGATGTCCATCAACCCCTTCTGCGAGATCGCGGTCGAGGAGGCCGTGCGCCTGAAGGAGAAGGGCGTGGCCTCGGAGGTGGTGGCCGTCTCCATCGGTCCGGCCCAGGCCTCGGAGACCATCCGCAACGCACTGGCCATCGGCGCCGACCGGGGCCTTCTGGTGCAGACCGACGCGGATCCCGAGCCGCTGGCGGTGGCGAAGCTGCTGAAGGCGGTGATCGCCGAGGAGCAACCGGACCTGGTGCTGATGGGCAAGCAGGCCATCGATGGCGACAACAACGCCACCGGCCAGATGCTGGCCGCCCTGCTGGGCTGGCCGCAGGCGACCTTCGCTTCCAGGGTCGAGATCGAGGGCCCGAAAGCGAAAGTGACCCGCGAGATCGACGGCGGACTGCAAACGCTGGAGGTCGACCTGCCGGCGGTGGTGACCGCCGACCTGCGTCTCAACGAGCCGCGCTACGCCTCGCTACCCAACATCATGAAGGCCAAGAAGAAGACGCTCGACGTGAAGGACGCGGCCAGCTACGGCGTCGATATTGCGCCGCGCCTGACGGTGCTGACGGTGACCGAGCCGGCCAAGCGCCTGGCCGGGGTGAAGGTTGAGACCGCCGCCGAACTGGTCTCCAAACTCAAGAACGAAGCGGGGGTTATCTAAGTGGCCGTTCTCGTCATCGCCGACCACGACAACACGCACGTCCGCGACACCACCAACAAGACGATCACGGCCGCGCTGGCGCTCTCCGGCGACGTCGATGTGCTGGTGGCCGGCAAGGGTTGCGCCGCCGCGGCCGCGGAAGCCGCCAAGATCGCCGGCGTGCGCAAGGTGCTCGTCGCCGAAAGCCCCGAGCTCGACGAGGGCATGGCCGAGGCGTTCCAGGCGCTGGTGACGCCGCTGATGGCGAACTACGACGCCGTGCTCACCCCCGCGACCTCGGTGGGCAAGAACATCGCGCCGCGCATCGCCGCCGCCCTCGACGTCTCGCAGATCTCCGAGATCGTCCAGGTGGTCGACGCCTCCACCTTCGTGCGCCCGATCTACGCCGGCAACGCGCTGGAGACGGTGAAGACCTCCGACGCCAAGAAGGTGATCACGGTCCGAACCAGCGTCTTCAAGGCGGCCGGCGAAGGCGGCTCGGCCAGCATCGAGACGATCGCCGCCCCGGCCGCGCCGGCAAAGACCCACTTCCTGGGCCAGGAGGTGGTGAAGTCCGACCGTCCGGAGCTCGCCGCCGCCAAGATCGTGGTCTCCGGCGGTCGGGCGATGGGCTCGGCCGAGGAGTTCCAGCGCGTGATCGATCCGCTAGCCGACAAGCTGGGCGCCGCCGTGGGCGCTAGCCGCGCCGCGGTGGACGCCGGCTACGCGCCGAACGACTACCAGGTCGGTCAGACCGGCAAGATCGTCGCCCCGGATCTCTACATCGCGGTCGGCATCTCCGGCGCCATCCAGCATCTGGCCGGCATGAAGGACTCCAAGGTGATCGTCGCAATCAACAAAGACGGCGACGCCCCGATCTTCCAGGTCGCCGACTACGGCCTGGTGGCCGACTACAAGACTGCCGTTCCCGAGTTGATGGACGCCCTCACCGCGGCCGGAAAATAAGACGACGCGGCCGCTTTATCATCCGGACACTCCCTAATCGCCCTCGACGATGCGGCCGGAGCCGGAAACGTCGCTGGTGAGCTTGGCCGGGTGGGTGAGGAGATCGACCTCGCCGGAGCCGGAGATGTGCAGGTCGGCGGCGCTTGCGGGCGCGACCGCCGCGCGGCCGGAGCCGGAGATGTCCGCTTCGGCGCTGTCCACCGGCAGCGCGCCGAGGTTCACGTCGCCGTCGCCGGAGATGTCGACGCGGGCCGCATGGGCCTTGCCCTTGGCCGTGACATCGCCGTGGCCGCTGACATCGACGTCGAGTTCGTCCTGGTCATAGCCCGAGATAGCGAGGCTGGCGTCGCCGGCGATGGAAAACCTGCGCACGCCGGGCGCCGTCATCACCACGGTGAGCTTGCCCTCGTCCGACGTATCGTCGCTGAATTGTAGGTGCGAGCCCGAGAGTTCGACGCGGTCCACCAGGTCCTGGGGACCACTGATGGTGATTCTGGCCGGGCCGGGCGCCTGCGTGAACTGCACGTCGGCCGGCACGTCGATGTCCAGCGCATCGCCACCGCCCCAGGTCAGCTCGCGGCTGGTCGATGCCCCGCCTCCGCCGCCGTCGCCCGCGAAGGGGCGCGGAGGCAGCGGCGGGAATGGCTCGCCGTCGCGCACATGGACGGTCCAGTTGGGGTGGAGGTGGCGGAAGAAGTGCGGCCCGCCCAGCATCGCGGCGCCGCCCAGGCAGACCGCCGCGAGCACGAAGCTGGCGCAGGCGATGACGAACAGGTTTCGGATCATGACGCGGCGACCTCCCTGGCGGCGGGTGGCGGGGGCTCGATGGCGGGCTTCAACAGGCGGTAGTGCAGGCGGCCGTACCAGACCAAGGCGTTGACCAGCCCGACAGAGAGCAGGGTCAGGATCGAGCCGACGGCGACGCACAGCGCCATCAGGCCGAGGCCGAACAACAGGCCGGCCCAGGGCCCGGCCGGGTCGTGTCCGAAGGGGCTGAGCGCGAGCACCACCGCCCCGAAGACGAAGCCGGCGATAACGGCGAACAGGAACGCGAACAGCACGCTCACCACGCCGATCAGGATCGGCAGCAGCACCAGCACGTCGAGGGCGCCGAGGCCCAGGACCGCGAACACCGCCGCGGCGGCGGCCTCGGGGTTGCGCTCGGTCTCCCAGCGCTTCAGCCCGGCTTCGGCCCGCAGCTCCTTGGCCAGCCGGTCCGGGTCGCCGAGCGCCGCCGCGATGTCGGCCTCGCCGCGTCCGGCGGCGGCGCCATCGGCGAAGTGAGACTCGTAGTCCGCGACGATCTCGGCCCGGGCGGACTCCGGCAGGCCGGCCAGTCCCTGGCGCAGCTTCGCGATGAAGTCGGCGCGCGTCATGTCAGTCGTCCCCAAGAATGGCGTGGACCGCACCCGCGAAGGCGCGCCAGGCGTCTTTTTGCGACGCGAAGCTGCGGCGGCCCGCGTCCGTCAGGCGATAGTATTTGCGAGGCGGCCCGGCGGTGGACTCGACCAGGTAGGTCTCCACCAGGCCATCGGCCTGCATGCGCCGCATGAGCGGGTAGATGGTGCCCTCGCCCATGCCGATCGCCTCGGAAAGGCGGCTGGCGATTTCGTAGGCATAGTTGTCGCCCCGCGCCAGCATCGCGAGGACGCAGAGGTCCAGCGCGCCTTTCTTCAGTTGGATGTCGATGCTCTCGGGCATGCGTCCTCGCGGCCGACGTCCCTTGTATGACCAGGTACCTTACATAGCAAGCTACCTTGCGAAGCATGACTGCGAATTCACAATGCGCTTCACGCTCCGGGGGTCGGACGACCCTACGACGCGCCGTGTTTGCGCTGCATCGCAGCAAAACCTTGTCGGGCGCGTTGCAAGTCGTGTTAGAAAGCCGTCACAACGGCGGCGTCGAGGGGCGCTGGGTTAGCGCCCGAGGCAGTGGCAATGGCGAATATCAAGCGAGTCAGCGTCATCGGCGCCGGCCAAATGGGCAGCGGCATCGCACATGTCTGCGCCTTGGCCGGTTACGAAGTGCGGCTCAACGACGTTGCGCGGACCAAGATCGACGAAAGCCTCAAGATCATCGACCGCAACATGTCTCGCCAAGTGGCGCGGGGGATCGTGGGCGAGATCGACAAGCGAGAAGCCTTCCTGCGTATCGTCCCGACAGAGGACCTGGCCGAGGCGGGCGACGTCGACCTGGTGATCGAGGCCGCCACCGAGAACGAGGCGCTGAAGAAGGATATCTTCAAGGCGCTGCAGCCGCATCTCGGCGCCAAGACGATGCTGGCCTCCAACACCTCGTCGATCTCGATCACGCGGCTGGCGTCTTCCACCGACCGGCCGGAGCACTTCATCGGCCTGCACTTCATGAACCCGGTGCCGGTGATGAAACTGGTGGAATTGATCCGCGGCATCGCCACCGACGCCGAGACCTATGAGATCGCCGTCGGTTTCGCCAAGTCGCTGGGCAAGACCACCGCC
This sequence comes from Caulobacteraceae bacterium, assembly GCA_035504785.1. Lineage (GTDB taxonomy): Bacteria > Pseudomonadota > Alphaproteobacteria > Caulobacterales > Caulobacteraceae > Acaudatibacter. The sequence goes on along the minus strand of DATJRL010000320.1, from coordinate 4,118 downwards.
AACGCCGAGGACTTCCCCGCCTTCATCGTCAACCGCATCCTCGCCCCGATGATCAACGAGGCGATCTACACGCTCTATGAGGGCGTGGGCACGGTCGAGGCGATCGACACCGCCATGAAGCTGGGCGCCAACCATCCGATGGGACCGCTCGAACTGGGCGACTTCATCGGCCTCGACACCGTCCTGTCGATCATGAACGTGCTCTACGACGGCCTGGCGGACTCGAAATACCGCCCCTGCCCGCTGCTGGTGAAATACGTCGAGGCCGGCTGGCTCGGCCGCAAATCCGGCCGCGGTTTCTACGACTATCGCGGCGAACACCCGGTTCCGACGCGCTAGACCCCACGGGTCGCGCTCGCTCGGGGCAGGTAATCGCCCACGAGCCCTTCCAGCAGGCCCGGTCCCGTGGGGCGCCATCCAAGGCTTTCCCGAGTGAGGGCGCTCGAAGCCGGAACGTCGTTCGACGCGACAAGCGCGAGCCATCCAAAATGGGTGGCGGCGTCGTTCGGATCGAGGCCGTGGGTCGGGATCCCGAGCTTTTCGCCGATGGCCTCGGCGACGGCTCGCAAGGCGACGCCTTCCTCCGCAACCGCATGGAGCCGCTGGCCGGCTTGGCCGCGTTCGAGCCCGAGCCGGAACAGGCGCGCCGCGTCGCGGCGGTGCACGGCCGGCCAGCGGTTGGCGCCGTCGCCGATATAAGCGGACACACCGGTCTGGCGCGCCAAATCGATCAACAGCGACACCAGCCCTTGCCGCTCCAGGTCATGAACCGATGGCGGCAGCCGGACGACCATCGATCTCACGCCCGTCTCGCTGGCGAACAGCGCCAGCGCCTCCGGCCGGCCGCGGACGGCGCCGAAGCCTTCGGTCTGAGCGGCGTCCGCCTCGGTCGAAAGTCGCCCAGGCGTGCTGGCCGTCATGCCCGAGGTGACGACCAGCGGCTTGCCGGAGCCCGCCAGCGCCTCCGCCATCGCCGACACGGCGCGTTCGTCGGCCTCTCCCATCTCCAGGTATCTCGAGAAATCGTGACCGAAGGCGCAGTGGATGACGCCATCGCTGGCCCTGGCGGCCTCCGCCAGGCCCTCCGGATCCGCGACGTCGCCTCTCCGCACGGCGATGCCCCATCTGGTCAGGGTGTCCGCGGCTTCGTCGCTGCGCGCCAGGCCCTCGACCTGATGGCCAGCCGCCCGCAGCTCTTCGACGATCGCCGAGCCGATGAACCCCGTCGCTCCGGTCAGGAACACACGCATTCGCCAACGCTCCAACTTTATCCGGAGACAAGCGTCTGCTTGCGCGATATGCTAGTAAAGTAGTGACTTTATCATATTACAATGGCTAACAGCATGAGCGACCTTCTGTCCGCCGAGAACCTGCTCGGGCCCTATCTGAGGGATCGACGCTCGAGACTCGATCCCGCGGCCTTCGGACTCCCGGCCGAGCGCCGCCGCACGCCCGGCCTGCGCCGCGAGGAAGTGGCGCAGAGAGCCAACATCAGCCCGACCTGGTACACGTGGCTCGAACAGGGGCGCGGCGGCGCGCCATCGGCCGACGTGCTCGACCGCATCGCCCGCGCCCTGCTGCTGACGGACGTCGAACGCGAGCGGCTGTTCCTGCTGGGTCTCGGCCGGCCGCCGGAAGCGCGATATCGGAAGAACCAGGGCGTCACCCCACGCTTACAGCGCGTGCTCGACGCGTTGGACCCCAGCCCCGCCTTGCTCCGGACCGCGACCTGGGACGTCGTCGCCTGGAATCGGGCGGCGACCGTGATGCTGATGGACTATGGATCGTTGCCGCCGGAGCAGCGGAACATGCTGCGCTTCATCTTCCTCGACCCGCGAGCCCGCGCCGTGCACTACGACTGGGAAAGCGTGGCGCGGCTGGTGTTAGGCGCATTCCGACTCGAGGCGGCTCGCGCCGGCGCCGCCGCGGACGTGGAGCCGCTGGTCGACGAGCTTTGTCGGTTGAGCCCCGAATTCAAGACGATGTGGCGTGAGAACGAGGTCCCCGGCGTCCACGCCGACGCCGTCAAGCACATCCGCCACCCGGTGCTCGGTCCGATCGCCTTCGAATACTCGGCGTTCGCGGTGGATGGGCGACCGGACCTCAGCCTCTTGGTCTATAATCCGGCGACGCCAGCGGACGCCGAAGGGATCGCGGCGCTCATGCAACACCCCTAGTCGTTTCGCCAGGCGGGCGGCTGGCCCCGGACCTGCGTGGAACGACCTTGCGCGCCAAAGACGTCGGCCCGAATGTAAGACGCCAGGAGCACCGGTTCTCGAGATGAACCGCTTCACCTACGCAGTGGGGGACGTCCACGGTCGGCTCGATCTGCTCCGGAGCGCATTCGACCGGATCGCGGCGCACGCCGGCGCGCGCGCCTACCGGGTGGTCACGCTCGGAGATTACGTTGACCGAGGTCCGGAAAGCTCCGGCGTCATCGAGTTCCTGATGCGGCGGCAGGGGGACGGGCTTGTCTGCCTGAAGGGGAACCACGAGGACATGATGTTGCGCGCGCTGACCGGCGAGGACGGCGCGCTTCGACTCTGGTTGTCGAATGGCGGGGACGAAACGCTCCGGTCCTATGGCGCACGATCCGATGGCGACATTCGGCGGGCGGTCCCCGAGGGGCATGTCCGCTGGCTGTCCGATCTGCCCCTCACGACGGTCGACCCTCACCGCATCTTCGTCCATGCCGGCCTCGCGCCCGGCGCGCCGCTGAGTCTCCAGGACGAGTCGACCCTGCTGTGGATTCGCGGACCCTTCCTGCGCGCGCCGTCCGAGGCGTTCGAGGCCCACATCGTGCACGGCCATTCGCCGCAATGGGACGGAAAGCCCGACCCGGCCAAGCCGGAGTTGCTCGACCATCGCACCAACCTCGACACCGGGGCGTGGGCCACCGGCGTGCTCACCGTGGGCGTGTTCGACCCGAGTGCGCCGGGCGGCCCCACCGAGGTCATGTCGATTTCGAGCGCGTCGTAATCGGGTCTTCCCGGGAGTCGGCTCTCATGGATAACGAGTCATCCTCAGGCGCAGCAGCACGGCGTGCCGACCGCCGAAGGCGATCGCCGCCAGCACGAGGTAGCGCTCGTAGAAGCCGAAGATCGCCTCGCCTACCTCGTCGAGGGCGGACGCCCGCGCCTCGCGCAGGTTGCGCCGCCAGGCTTTCAGGGTACGGATGTAGTGGTCTCGGTCGTTGCGGAACGCCGTCACCTCGAAGAGATGCTCGGACGCCTTGAAGATCTCGGCCGGCCACGGGAGGTCCGATTCCGGAAAGATTTCCACGAAGTGGCGGCGCCTGGAAGCTGGCGCGGGCGCTGGGCCGTAGGCGATCGTCTGCAACGTCAGGGTTCCGCCTGGCCGCAGCCATTCGTGGCATCGCCTGAAGAAGTCGCGATAGACCCCCAGACGCTCGGCCTCGGTCAAGTCGAGATCGGCGAAATGCTCGAACGCGCCCGCCGAGACGATGGCGTCGTAGGGCGATGCGGGCCGATGGTCGCGCCAGCTCTCCAGCCGCGCCTCGACGCCGGGGAGACCGAGTCCCTCGACGAAGTCGTGCTGCGCCTGACTGAGCGTCAGGCCGACCGCTACCGCGACGCCGCGGGTCCGAAAGTGGCGCAGCAGGCCGCCCCAGCCGCAGCCGATGTCGAGCACGCGCCGCGCGCCGGCGCCCAGGGCGGCGTCGGCCATGTAGGCGAGCTTCCGTTGCTGTGCGGCCTCGAGCGTGTCGTCCTCGCCGTCCCACAGCGCGCAGGAATAGGTGAGCGTCGGGTCGAGCCACAGCTCGTAGAACCGGTTGCCGACGTCGTAATGGGTCTGGATCGCCTCGGCTGAGGCGCCCGGGGTCGTCCTCCTCGCCGTTCTCGCCGACGCTTCCGTCACGCGCACCGCCCGAGCTGTCCACCCGTGGTCGCCCGGCTTATCACGCCGCTATCCACCGGGCCATCGGCGGCCGAGAGAACCACGCGGAACGGACGTTCCCCACCCCGGATCGTCCCTCCTGTCACGTCAGGGGACTGTCAGCAATTTCAATATTTTAGAGACGCCTAGCTCCTTCTCCCTTTGTGGGAAAAGGCAAAGCCGCCGCTTCGGCGAGAGATGCGTGAATCTCGGGGGCGCCG
>DATJRL010000319.1:0-10643 GCA_035504785.1 Caulobacteraceae bacterium | reverse complement strand
GAGCGAGGCGGGGCGCATAGCCCTCAGGTAGCTCGGCGCCCCGCCTCGCGGCGGTGGGGGTTGGTCACCGGGGGTGTTGGTCCGAAGGTCGTGTTGCGAACCGCAACCATTCGGACAGGACCAACCCGATGACCGACGAGAGCATGGCGCTTCTGGCGCTGATCCAGAAGAGCGACGACGACGATTTTCTGAAGACCGTGGCGGAGACGGCGCTTCAGCGGATCATGGACTACGACGTGGAGAACGTGATCGGCGCCGCGCGCCATGAGCGCAGCCCCGATCGGCTGACCTACCGCAACGGCTACCGGGATCGGACGCTGGAGACGCGGCTGGGCGCCCTGGAGCTGAAGGTCCCCAAGCTTCGCACCGGCGCGTCCTACTTCCCGCCGTTCCTGGAGCCCCGGCGCACCCTCGAGAAGGCGCTGACGGCGGTGATCCAGGAAGCCTGGGTCGCCGGCGTCTCGACGCGCCGGGTCGAGGACCTGGTCCAGGCCATGGGCATGAGCGGCATCTCCAAGAGCCAGGTCTCCAAGCTGTGCAAGGAGATCGACGAGCGGGTCTCATCGTTCCTGGAGCGGCCGCTGGAGGGCGAGTGGCCCTACCTGTGGCTCGACGCCACCTACCTCAAGCAGCGTCAGGGCGGCCGGATCGTCTCGGTGGCGGTGATAATCGCCGTGGCCGCCAACACGGAGGGACGCCGTGAGATCATCGGCCTCAGCGTCGGCCAGTCCGAAGCCGCCGCCTTCTGGATCGACTTCCTGAGGTCGCTCGCACGACGCGGCCTGAAGGGCGTCAAGCTGGTGATCTCCGACGCCCATGAGGGCCTCAAGGCGGCCATCGCCCAGGTCATGGGCGCGACCTGGCAACGCTGCCGGGTACACACGATGAGAAACCTGCTCTCGCGCGTGCCCAAGGCCCAGCAGTCCAGGGTGGCGACCATGATCCGCGAGGTGTTCGTCCAGCCCAGCCAGGACAAGGCCCGCGAGCTGTGGCGCGCCATCGCCGCTTCCGCCCACAACTCCTTGCCCAAGCTCAGCGAGGCCATGGAGGCGGCCGAGGACGACGTGTTGGCCTACATGACCTTCCCAGCCGCCCATCGCCAGAAGCTGCACAGCACCAACACCCTGGAGCGGCTGAACAAGGAGGTGAAGCGCCGGGCCGACGTCGTCGGCATCTTCCCCGGCGAGGCTTCGATCATCCGCCTCGTCGGCGCGGTCCTGATGGAGCAGAACGACGAGTGGCAGCTTCAACACCGCTACCTCAGCCTCGAGCCCCTGGCAGACCTCAGCCAGGGCGCCGACGACGATCAGATCCTGCTTGTTCCACCCGCCGCGGCGCCCATACTTACACCGCGCACGGCCTGAAGGATTACACCCTCAGCGCCAACCCCAAATTACACCACTCCCGTGGACGTGACCACGACCGAGCCGACACCCCCATCCCCAACCCTTCCCCGCAAGGGGGAGGGAGCTTTCAGAGCGATCTCATCGAATTGCGCAACAGGCCCACAAGAGGAGAAGGGAGCAAGAGGTCTCCAAGATATTGAAATTGCTGTGATTCTCCGGGTGCTTGAATGCCGTGGGCCCTCCGGTCCCGTCGGGGGCGACGCAATCGAGTCGGCGCGCATCGCTTGCCAGCATCCCCGCAACGACGTTATCGCCGAGACCCATCATCGAGAGGACCCGCGATGAGCCGTTCCGTCGCCGAGAAGCGCGCGGCGTTCCGCGCCATGCATGAGAGCGGCTGCTTCGTGCTGCCCAATCCGTGGGATGTCGGCTCGGCCAGGATCCTGGAGCACCTCGGGTTCAAGGCCCTGGCCTCGACCAGCGCCGGCATGGCCTGGAGCATGGGCCGCGGCGACGGGCAGGTGAGCCTCGACGAGGTGCTGCTGCACCTGAGTTCTCTCGCCCACGCCACCAACCTGCCGCTCAACGCCGACTTCGAAAACGGCTTCGCCGACGCGCCGGGCGACGTGGCCGCCAACGTCGCCCTGGCGGTCGACACCGGCGTCGCCGGGCTCTCGATCGAGGATTACACCGGCCGCGCCGCCGACGGGCTCTACGCTTTCGACCTCGCCGTGGCCCGCATCGCCGCCGCCCGCGGGGCGATCGACCGCTCAGGCGCCGACGTGCTGCTCACGGCGCGCAGCGAGGGGTTCATCCGCGGCGCGCCCGACATGGACGAGACCCTGCGCCGGCTCACGGCGTTCGCGGCCGCTGGCGCCGATTGCCTCTACGCGCCGGGCCTGAGGGACGAGGCGCAGATCCGGGCGGTGGTCGCGGCGGTCGCGCCGAAACCGGTGAACCTGCTGTCGCCTGGCCTGCCGGTGGCCGCCGCGGCCGCGCTAGGCGTGCGGCGCATCAGCCTGGGCGGAGCTCTGGCGGGCGCGGCGTATGGCGAATTCCTGCGCGCGGCCAGGGACATCGCCGAGCAGGGGTCTTTCGCCACGCTCACCCAGGCCGCCTCGGGCCGGACGCTGAACCCGATCTTCGCGCGCTAGCGTCCCCGCCCCTCGATGGCGGAGGCAGGTGTGGCTGTCGTCTCTGCTGAAGGCAACGGCGTCTTTGGCGCGTTGGCCTACTTGAGCTCTTCCTTCGCGGACCTGCGCCACCCCATCTCCAACCCTACCCCCAGAGCGTGGCGCCTCAGCCGGCCTTGAGCGTCGGCTCGATATTCATCGGCGGCGCGCCGGCGCCCACAATGTCCGCCAGTTCCAGCTGCCGCACCCGCTCGGAGATGTTGAGCCGCGTGTAGAGTTCGCTCACCTGGTAGCGCTCGACGGCTTCGCGCCAGCGATCGCGAGCGTCCTTCAGGAGGTTCTGCGCTTCGCCGGCATAGATCAGCTCGAAGCGCGGACCGGTGTGCCGCCCGAAGATGAAGTTGCCGCCCATCGGCGACAGCGGCCGGCCCTCGCGGAGCCGCATGAACCGATAGCGCTCCCCCGAAGCGCCGACGACGTCGATGTAGTCGTGCACGATGCAGGCCTCCCCGAGACCGAATCACTGACGCTTCCATCAGGCCGGCGAAGCCAGGCGTCATGGCGGCAGGTTTTCGGCGCAACCAAGGCATAACGGGGCGGAGCCGACGCAAGACTTAACGGCGCGTAAGTCATGTTCCTCAACAACACCGAAGGAGTCTCCCGCGACAATCGTCGGGAGCCGACTCGAACGTGCACCCATGCCCGCCACGATCGTCACCGACGTCCACAGCCTTCGCGACATCACCGCGAGGTCGTCTTCGGCGCGCGTGCTCGATCTCCATGCCTTGGCTCTCGAGGCGGCGGATCTGCCGGACCACGCAAATCGACCGATCTTCACTCACCCGGTCTTGAACCGTACGATCATCGTCAAGCATCACCCACGGCCTGGGGAGTTCGACGACCGGCCCGACCGCCGCGCCGTGACCACCAAGGTGATCTTTCCCTTCGATCCGAACGACCTGCAACTCGGGGGACAGTACATTCTGGTCGACCGGACCGGCTTCCCCGAACAGTTCGACCATCAGCTCGACTACCGGGTCGGCGACCGGACCCGCGATCTCGCGGTGATCGAACTGATCGACAGCCTGCCGACCCTCGACCCGTTCCTGTTGCGCGAGGCGCTGATCGCCAACAAGTTCGACGTGGCGCCCTGCTATTTCCGCCTCAGCCCGACCGACCAGTCGGAGATGCTGGGCTTCGTCTCCGAGCAGGTCTCGACGCTCATCGACCTCTGCTTCGCCGGCCCGGGCGCCGAGATGCAGGCCGACAAGGCCAAGAGGCTCTCGGAGCTGCTGCTTTCCGGCGGCGACGGTCCCGAGCTCGATCCTCTGCGGGCGGCGCTGCATTTGGCGCCGGAACAGTTCGCCGAGGCGGTGTTTTGCTGGAAGGCCGTGCTCTACTACCGCTGGCGCAGCCGCGGTCTGGCCCCCGAAGTTAAGGCGACGCGCAAGGCGATCGGCAATGTCGATCTCGGCCGCTTCGAGGACCACACGGCCCCCTTCGTCGCCCAGGCGCTCGGACGCATCGAGTCGATGATCGGCGAGTGCGAGCGGCGCATCGCCCAGATGTTCAAGATCTACGACGAGGTCTTCGACGCGCTGGCGGAGGATCGCTCCCCCGAGCCGTTCCGACGCATGCTCGTCGACGGTCCTCGCGTGTTTGCCCGGATGGGCGAGCGGATGGGCCGCCTGGAGCAGGTGGTGAGCTTCTGGCGGCACCAGTTCCCGGACCAACGCATCCGGCAGGCGCCGACGGAGGCGATCGTCGAGGGCCTGCGCAACATCCTCAACGCGCTGTCGATCCAGTCGGGCCACGACGGCGGCCGTCGTTCGACCGCCCGCGCCTGGGACGATCCGTCGGACGGCGCCGCGCGCCGCCAGTCGCGGGGCCCGATGTTCCGCCGCGCCGGCTAAGCGGCCCCTGGCCTGCCGCCGTCGGACGGCTGTAAGAGGGGCGCCGAACCGGTGCGCCCGAGGCGCACGGCCAGGCGGGAGCTGCGCTTCGTGAAGGTTGTGATCCTGGCCGGGGGGCTCGGCAGCCGACTGTCCGAAGAGACCGTGCAACGGCCCAAGCCGATGGTGGAGATCGGCGGGCGACCGATCCTCTGGCACATCATGAAGCTCTACGGCGCCGCCGGGCTGAACGACTTCGTCGTCTGCCTCGGCTACAAGGGCTTCATGATCAAGGAGTACTTCGCGAACATGCAGCTGCATGACTGCGACGTGACCATCGACCTGGCGAAGTCCTCGATCAGCTACCACGACTCGGCCCGCGAACCCTGGCGCGTGACCCTGGTCGACACCGGCCCCGACACCTTGACCGGCGGCCGGCTGAAGCGCGTGGCGCGCTTCCTCGATGACGGCGAGCCATTCTGCTTCACCTACGGCGACGGGCTCGCGGACATCGACTTCGCCCACCAGGTGGCCTTCCACAGGGCGCACGGCCGCCTCGCCACCATCACCGCCGTCGCGCCGCCCGGCCGCTACGGCGCGCTGGAGCTGAGCCCCACCGACCGGGTGTCCCGCTTCACCGAGAAGCCGCCTGGCGACAACTCGCTGATCAACGGCGGCTTTTTCGTGCTTAACCATGCGGTTCTCGCGCGGATCGATGGCGACGAAACCTCCTGGGAGGGCGAACCGGTCGAGACCCTCGCCGCGGATGGCGAACTGGTCGCCTACCGGCACGACGGCTTCTGGCAGGCGATGGATACCCTGCGCGACAAGAACCAGCTCGAGGCGCTGTGGAGCCGCGGCCGCGCGCCCTGGGCGGTGTGGGAGGGCGCGCCGTGACGGTCGCTTCGCCCGCCTTCTGGACCGGCAAACGCGTGCTCGTCACCGGCCACACCGGCTTCAAGGGCTCCTGGCTGGCGCTGCGGCTGGCGTCGCTGGGTGCGGTCGTCAGCGGGTTGGCCCTAGACCCGCCCACGACGCCATCGCACTTCGAACTGGCGCGGGTCGGTGAGCGGGTCGCCGACAATCGCGCGGACCTTCGCGACGAGCCGGCGGTCCGGCGCGTCGTCGGCGAGGCGCGGCCGGAGCTTGTCTTCCACCTTGCGGCCCAGGCGCTGGTCAGGACCGGCTACGAACGTCCCGTCGAGACGCTCGACGTCAACGTGCTCGGGACCGCGCGCCTCTTCGATGCGCTCCGGCAAGCGCCGCCCGCCGCGGTCGTCGCGGTCACCAGCGACAAGGTGTACGTGAACGACGACCTCGGCCGCGCCTTCCGCGAAGACGATGCGCTGGGCGGCGCCGATCCCTATTCGGGCTCGAAATCGGCGGCCGAGATGATCGTGCGGCTCTATCGCGACAGCTTCGGCCTGCCCATCGTCGCGGCCCGCGCCGGCAATGTCGTGGGCGGCGGCGACTTCGCGCCCGATCGGCTGCTGCCGGACGTCGGCCGCGCCCTCGCCGCCGGCGCGCCGCTGGCGCTTCGCCGGCCCCAGGCGACTCGGCCCTGGAGCCACGTGCTCGACATCGTCGAGGGCTATATCCTTTATGCCGAAGCCGTGGCCCAGCGCCGCGACGGCTTGCCGGACGCACTCAACTTCGGGCCCGCGCCCGGCGCGGAGTCGCTCACCGTGCTGGAAACCGCGACCTTGTTCGCGGAGGTCCTTGGCGCGTCGCTGGACTGGCGGCTCGACCCCGCGCCGTTCGCCGAGAAGACCCAACTCGCCATCGAGTCCAGTCTGGCCCGCGCCTGTCTCGGCTGGTCGGAGCTTCGTCCCGGCCATGCCGGCGTTCGGGCGGCGGCCGACTGGCATCGCGCCTACGTCGCCGGAGCGGACCTGGCCGCGCTGTCGGCGTCGCTGGCGGCCGATGCGGCCGGGAAGGCGGCAGCCGCGTGAGGTGCCGCTCCTGCCGCGCCGTCCTTGGCGAGCCGGTGCTCGACCTCGGCCTGACGCCCATCGCCAACGCCTATCCGCGCCTTGACGATCCGTCTACGGAGCAGCTCCATCCGCTGCGGCTCCACGTTTGCCCCGCGTGCTTCCTGGTGCAGATCGAGGCTGTCGTCACCCGCGAGACCCATTTCAACGCCGACTACGCCTACCGCTCGGGCGCTTCGTCCAGCTGGCGCGCGCATGTCGAGGCATACGCCCGCCGGATGATCGACGAACTGGCGCTGGGGCCTGGCAGCACGGTGGTCGAAGTCGGCAGCAACGACGGCGCGCTCGCCAGCGCCTTCGTCGCCGCCGGCGTACGGACGCTCGGCGTCGATCCCGCCGCCAAGGCGGCCGGCGCCGCCGGCGCCAAGGGAGTCGAGACGGTGATCGGGTTCTTCGGCGCGCAACTCGCTCGCGAGCTCGAGGCCCGGGGCGTCGCCGCGGACGTGATGTGCGCCAACAATGTGCTGGCCCACGTCCCGGACCTCGACGACTTCGTCGAGGGCTTTGCGCAGTTGCTGAAGCCGAAAGGCGTGGCCACCTTCGAGTTCCCGCTGGTGATGGACCTGCTGGCCGGCGGCAGCTACGACACCATCTACCACGAGCACTATTCCTACCTCTCGCTCACCGCCCTGGAGCCGCTCTTCGCCCGGCATGGGCTGGTCGTCGCTGACGTCGAGCGCCTGCCCACCCACGGCGGCAGCGCGCGCCTCTTCGTGCGCCATTGCTCGGCCGCTGGGCGCGGGGCGCGAGTCGAGACGCTGGCGCAGGAAGAGCGACGGGCCGGGCTCTCGGACCTCGCGGTCTACCGCGCCTTCGCCGCCAAGGTCGCCGCGCGCCGCGAGGCGCTCCGGGCCTTCATCCGTGACCTGAAGAAAGACGGACAGCGGATCGCCGCTTACGGCGCTCCGGCCAAGGCCACGACGCTCCTCGCCTACTGCGGAATTGGCCGCGAGAGCATCGACTACGCCGTCGATCGCGCCGAGACCAAGCAAGGCCGGCGCATTCCCGGCGTCGGCATCGAGATCTCTCCGCCGCAGCGGCTTTGGGATGAGACGCCCGATGTGGTGCTGATCCTGGCTTGGAACCTCTGGCGCGAGATCGCCGCCGACCTCACCCCGCTGGTGGAGCGCGGGGTGCGGCTGGCCGTGCCGATGCCCGAACCGGCCCTCCTGCCATGAAGCTGGAGCCGTTGGAGCTGGCCGGCGCATATTGCCTGCGGCCGGAGCCACGAGGCGACGAGCGCGGCCGCCTCACCCGCCTTTTCTGCCGCGAAACCTTCGCCGAGCTCGGCCTCGCCGATTGCTCGCGCCAGATCTCCGAGGTGACCAACCCGGCGCGCCATACCCTGCGCGGCCTGCATTTCCAGCGCGCCCCCCACGCCGAGACCAAGCTGATCTGGGTGACGCGCGGCGCGCTCTACGACGTGCTCGTCGACCTGCGGCCGAACTCGCCGACCCACGGCCGGTGGCAGGCTCTCGAACTCAGCGCGGGCGCCGGCGAACAGATCTACGCCCCCGCCGGCCTCGCCCACGGCTACCTGACGCTCAGCGACGATGTCGCGATGGTCTACTTCATCGACACGCCCTACGCCCCCGACGCTGCGATGGGGATCAACTACGCCGACCCCGACCTCGCCATCCCCTGGCCCTCGCCGCCCGCGGTGATCAGCGACAAGGACTGCGGCTGGCCGACGATGGCCAGGTTCGAGGCCGCGACTCTCGCCGCGCGCGCCGCCGAGGTCGCGAGAGGCCGAGGAGACTGACCGGTGGTCGACCGCGTGCTCGTCACTGGCGCCTCGGGCTTCGTCGGTCGGCAGGCTGTCAAGGCGCTGCTGGCCGCGGGCGCGGACGTCCATGCGGTCTCGCGGACACCGCTGGCCATTGACTGCAACTGGCATGGGACCGACCTGCTGGACCCCGCCGGCGCGCGCGCACTGCTGGATTCCGTGCGGCCGGACGCCGTGCTGCACTTGGCCTGGTGTGTCGATCATGGGCGCTTCTGGACCGATCCCGCCAACGCGGATTGGGTCGCCGCAACCCTCAGCCTGGGCCGCGCGGCGGCGGAGGCCGGCGCCCGTCACTTCACGGGAGTGGGGACTTGCTACGAATACGACTGGCCGTCGAACGCCGACTGCCGCGAGTACGACACCCGGCTCAAGGGCCACACGTTATACGACGTCGCCAAGAGCAGTTGCCGTTCGGTGCTTGACGCCCTGTTCCGAGAACTCGATCTCGGCTTCGCATGGACACGGCTCTTCTTTCTCTATGGTCCTGACGAAGACCCGCGGCGTCTGGTCGCCAGCATAGCCCGCGCGCTTGCCCGCAACGAACCCGCGGCGTGCTCGCGCGGCTTGGCGATCCGCGACCTCCTGGATGTCCGGGACGCCGGCGCCGCGCTCGCAGCGGTCACGCTGGCGCAAATCGGCGGCGCGGTTAATATCGGGTCCGGAATTGGCCATCGCACCGGCGACGTCGCCACGACGCTCGGCCGACTGGCGGGGCGTCCGGATTTGATCAGACTCGGTTCCCTGCCCGATGTGAGGACGAGCCCGAGAGGATCGTCGCCGACGTCAGCCGGCTCCGAAATGAGGTCGGCTTCCGCCCTCGCTTCGATCTCGAAAGCGGCCTTCGGGACGCGCTGGACTTCTGGGCGGCGCGAAACGGGATTGCTGGCTACGGATGAGACTCGGGAAGACCATGGTCGAGCGGAACCGCCGCCGAGACGGACGGCTGACGGCGATGGTCGATACCTGCCCCGTCTGCGGATCGCCGAGGTCGCGCGAAATCTACCGAAGCCCCCGCGTGCCGGTGCTGTTGAACCGTCTCTATCCGACCGAGGCATCCGCGCGCGCCGCGGCGTCGGGGACCTTGGACATGCGTGGCTGCGCGGCCTGCGGCTTCGCCTGGAACGTCGCCTTCGACCCCCGGATCATCGTCTACGATGGCGATTACGAGAATGACCAGACCCACTCCCCCGCCTTCCTGGCTCACCTTCGAGACCGCGCCCGAGCCGTCGTCTCCGCCGTCGCCCCGGGCGAGCCGGTCGACTACCTCGAGATCGGCTGCGGGCAGGGAATCTTCATCGGCGCGGTGGCCGATGCGGCCGGCGAGAAGCTGCGGTCGGCGACCGGGTTTGATCCGGCCTGGCGCGGTCTCGGTTCGCGCGGTCCCGGCGACAGCTGCATCCACGCCATGTATTTCGACCAGGCTTCCGCAAACCGTTTGGATCGAAGACCCAATGTCGTCGCCTGCCGGCACACGATCGAACACGTGCCGGATCCGCTAGGCTTCCTCAGATCGGTTCGTGCGGCGCTGGGCCCGGAGTCGCGAGCGCGCGTCTTCATCGAAACCCCATGCCTCGAATGGATCGTTCGTCACGAGGCGATGCAGGACTTCTTCTACGAGCACTGTTCGATCTTCACGGCGTCGTCGCTTCGATACGCGCTCGAGGCGAGCGGTTTCGGCGTGCGGCAGGTCGCTCACGTGTTTGGCGGCCAGTACCTTTGGGCCGAGGCCGAAGCGGTCGAGCACGGGACTCCCGCCAGACTGACGCCCCTCGCGAGCGGCGACTTCGCGGGCGCCCAGCGACGATTCACGGCTCGGTGGCGGTTGGCCGCGGAACGGGCGAGGCGCGAAGGTCCCGTGGCGATCTGGGGTGCGGGCGCCAAAGGCGTGACCTTTGCTCTTCTGGTCGACGCCGACGGGGCCCTGTTCGACCATGCCATCGACATCAACCCTCACAAGCAGGGCCTTCACATGCCCACCAGCGGACTTCTGGTTCTATCACCCGGACAGTCCGCCATCCGACAACCTCGGACGATCTTCGTAATGAATCCGAACTATCTCGCCGAGATTCGAGATATAGCCGTCGCCTCCGGCGGCGACGCGAAACTGATTCCGGTCAACTAAGAGTCCGCAATGCGAATGGTCGTCGACACATTAAACAATACAATCGATGTCGATGGAGTGGAAATTCCACTATACTCCGACGAAGCCTTCAATAAGTTGTCCGATCTATGGGTGAAGGTGGGCTGGAATCAAAGGTACAGTTACACGTTCTCGTGGCTGGGCATCCCGATCATCCAGCTTCCCGAGGACTTGGTCCGCTATCAGGAGGCGGTGTTCGGTCTGAAGCCCGACGTGATCGTCGAAACGGGCATCGCCCATGGCGGCTCGGCGATCCTCTCGGCAAGTCTGCTCAAGTTGATCGGCAAGGGCCGTGTCGTCGCGGTCGATATCGAGATTCGTCCGAGAAACCGCGAACGAATAGAGGCCCATGTCT
>DATJRL010000318.1:0-3499 GCA_035504785.1 Caulobacteraceae bacterium | reverse complement strand
CGCCGGCGAGAAAGTCAGCGATCCGGTGTTCGTCGAGCGCCGCTTGAAGCTGTTGGTCCTGTCCTGATCGCTCTTCGAGCGTGGCCCGGCGCGCGCGATCGAAGGCCCCCGAAGCGGCGTAATCGTTCAGGGTCAGGTCGTTGACCACGTGCTTGCGGATGGCGATGGCCATGGGTCCGCGTGTCGCCGGCGGGGCGATGATCTGGACACGGGCGCCGCTGGGCAGCGTGGCCGCGAGAAGCGGGTGCTCACGGCTGACGCCCTGGTGGGACGCGGCTGCGATCTGCGTCGCCAGCCGCCACAGGGCGGTGTCGGTGAGCTCCGGGGCGATATGTCGTTCGGCGCAACCGCCGAGGCTCTCGATCCACACCTCGCCTGGCGCATTGATCAGGATGTCGGTGACGTCGGGCCGCTCCAGCCAGGTCGCCAGGGGACGTAGATAGGCCTCGAGATAGACTCCAAGGGCGGGCGCGGGCGCATTCATCGGCCGACGCCCTGCACCGGTCCGAAATCGAGGTCGCGGGCGACGAAGATGCGGATCGGCGTTCCCTGCGGCACCTTGATCGTTGGGGGGATCATCGTCGGAGCGAACGCCGATGCGGTCGCGGCAAGGCCGGTCGCGGCGGAGGGAGAACCGATAATGA
Organism: Caulobacteraceae bacterium; assembly: GCA_035504785.1. GTDB lineage: Bacteria > Pseudomonadota > Alphaproteobacteria > Caulobacterales > Caulobacteraceae > Acaudatibacter. Next base: position 2,855 of record DATJRL010000318.1, on the reverse strand, counting down.
CCTGAGTGGTGGGGACCCCCACTGCCGCCGCAGTCCCTGCGTTGATCACGGAGAGCAGGATCGCCCCGCCGTATTCTTCCAGGAAGTGGCGGTCGACCGACCCGCCCAGGCCCGCGCGGCCGAGCGGATCGGTCGCCGGAGAGCCGATCTGGATCGAGACGCCGTCGGGCCGCAGGATCCGCGTCCAGATGACGAAAGCGCGGGACTGACCTTGGGCGGCGCCGCTGCGGTACTCGCCGATCACCCGGCTTCCGCGTGGGATCAGGATCGCCGAGCCATCGAAGCTGCGGACATCGCGGCTCACGATGGCGCGGGCGAAACCGGGAAGATCGGAATTCAGAGCCGTCTCCAGCACGCCGGGGATGGTTGCGCCCTGCGCCACGACGGAGCTCTTTCCTCGCAGCACCGTCGCATGGGACCTCGGCGCGTCTCCGCCCTCCGAGACCCGTTGGGCGAACTGCTCATCGCCGTTGAGACCGCCGGGAACGGGCGAACCCTGCTTGTTCGCGTCCGCTTCCGGCTTGGGCGCCCCACTGGGGCCCGCCGCAGGAGAGGAGTCCGCGAGGTCGACCACCAGGACTGGCGTTCGCGCCAGAGGCGCAGTGGGCAGCGAGGGAGACGGTGCGGGCGGCGGCGCCGACGCGACCACTGGCGCCGGCGCAGGCGGAGCCACAGGGGGCGGGGTTGTCGCGCTCCCGCGGCCGGCTGCTTCCATCGCCGCCACTTCCGGCGGCGCTGGCGGCGGAGCGGCGACCGGGGCGACTGACGAGCTCTGCGCGGCGCCCAGGTTCGCGTCACGTCTGGCCGCGACGCGATGACCGCTCAACCACAGGAACACAAGCAGCCCCAGCAGCACCGCTCCCCCGCCGACGAGCCACAACTGGGCGCCGCCAGGCGCGCCGGCCACAGACGGACGTAGGGCGCCGAGCGGTTCTGACGAAGGCGGCTCGCCGTTGGGATGGGGCCGGGCGTCCCCTGGCGCGTCATCGGGGCCGAGGTGAGTCATCCCTGCGGTTCCGCGGCGCGTGTGGCCTTCGCCTGGGCGGCGCGCGCCGCCCGCGCGGTCTTGGAATCGTGGGGTCTTGGAGAGGCGTCCGTTGGAGTCGGGTCGCGCCACCCGTCATTTATCAAGGTCGTGACTTCCTTGCCGTCGCGCAGCCGGAAGCGCTGGGCGACCTGTTCGACCACCTGGTAGCCATCGCGATAGCTGTAGTCGGCGAGGCTTTCCGAGCCGTCGTTGGCCAGCAGGAACACCGCGGGGGTCGCCACGCTGTCCGGCCACTTGAAATAGGTGAACTTGCCGTCGTCGAAGACGACCGATGGCAGCAGCGCGGTCGAGCCGGTGTAGGTATACGCCCGGTTGCGCTGCTCCGGCGGCGGGGGCGGAGGCGGAGGCGCCCGGACCGCAACCACCGGCTCAGGGGGATAGGCAAAGCGCAGGACGTAGGTCATCTGCCCCTCGCTCGCGCCCTGAGCAGGACCCGCGTTGAGCTCGAAGAGATAGCTCCGGCGGTCGGTCACCACCGTCATGTTCGTGTGGGCGGCATGCTCCAGCGGCTTGATGAATAGCAGGCTGGCGCCCCTGTTGGGTGTGATCTGCCAAGCCGAACCATCGCCGATGGCGACGTCTTCGATCCGCTCGTCCGCGCCGAACTGAATCATCATCTGGTAGCCGAAGACGGCGTTCAACGGCACGACCTGGTCGGGGTCGTACATCAGCGTGCGGATTCGCGCGTCGACGTTCTTTGCCATCGCTGACGCAACCGCAGCGACCTGGGCGGTGCAAAGCACGCAGAAGACCGCGGCGATGATCAATGGGCGCTTCATGGAAGGGCCGATCCCGTCTTGGCGCTCCCCGGGACCGGGGCGGCATAGGGCGTGGGCGTCTCGGCGTCCCGGCGGTAGCGCGTCACCTGGAAACCCAGCGGGTTCAAGAAACGATCGCCCATGGCCATCGGGGCGTTCGTGAAGCGAAATGCGATCACCGCAGTCCACGGTTGCGCCGACCCGGTCGATGCGCCGGCGTCCTGCCGCGTCGTGTCGAAGCGCACCAGAGCGGTCGTTGGCGTGAGCAAGGATACGCTCTTGACCGTGACCTGGACCAGCGTTGTCGGCGAATACAGATTGAGCGGGCTGGCCGGCGTGGTCTTGCGCATCAGCTGCTCATACTCATCGCGGGCAGGGCCGGACGACCATAGCAAGACCTTGTGGTACGCCTCGCGCAGGTCGGTGGCGTCGAACGTCTCCCGGGCAGTGACGTATTGCACAAGCAATGACTGGATCACGGCTTGGTCCTGGGAGAGAGCGCCCGGCTCGAGGCCACGGACAGTCTCGACATAGCCGGTCTGGCGGTCGACCGTGATCGTGTACGGAACAACCGTCTTCAGGGGCGCCAGCGCCGCAAGGGCAATGGCTTCCAGCACGGCGATCCCCGCCGCGGCAGCGGCTACGATCCAGGCGACGCGGCGCGAGGCGCGCAGAGCGCCGTGGATGTCGTCCGCCCAGGTGGCGGCCTCCTGGTAATAGCGCCCCCTGCCCGGTCCGGATTTCAGCTCCTTGTCGTAAGCGTTCATCATCACTCACTTCTCAGGCTGCTGCGCGCCGCCCGTGGACCCGCGTTGCGCCGGCTCGACTGCCCGAGCCGGGTCGGAAGCGCCACCTCGCGTGAGGCGCGGTCGAAGGCGGTCGACACCGTGATCCGGCGCTCGGACGCGGCGGAACGCAGGATTTGGAGACTGGGTGAAGGAGCTCTGGCGTCCCGCCGTCCCTGAGCGACCATTGCGTTTGCTATCCGGACCGCGCGGGACGGCAGAGGCCGCTCTCCAGGAGTCGTTACGACTGTACTTGCGTTGGGG
>DATJRL010000317.1:0-8614 GCA_035504785.1 Caulobacteraceae bacterium | reverse complement strand
GGGCGGGACGTGGCCGCTCATCGGCTCTGCTCCCCCGTCTGGGGGAGCTGTCGCGAAGCGACTGAGGGGGCCACGGGCGCCTGAGGCCCCCTACCGCTCGGCGCCTTGCGCCGAGTCGCTTCCCCCAGCGGGGGAAGATTGGGCCGGAAGGCGCGCATCGGCCGCCCGTCGAGCATCGATCCGATCACGCAGGCCTCCTCGACGATGCGGGCCGCGGCGAAGGCGTGGACGATCCACGGCCAGCCGGTGGCGGGCGATGCGCCCGGCTCGCCGGTGACGACGCCGCCGTGGCTGAAGGTGCGGCCGTAGCGCCAGACGAGGACGTCCGCCGGGCGGATGGAGGTCGCCGCGGGATCGAACTCGGCGGCGAAGCGCTCGATGACCGCGACGTAGCGCTCCTCGGAGCGGTGCAGGTGCCAGTCGGGCGGATAGTCGCCCGGGTCGAACCAGTCGATGACGCCCGCGGCGGCGTAGACTTCGATCAGCAGCCGCGCGCAGTCGACGCCGGCGCCGAGAATGTTGGCCCGGTGGTGGTATGGCGTGCCGATCCACCGCCGCGCCTCCGCGACGACGGCGCCGCGAAGGGCGGATGGGGTCATGGGGGCCTCGCGAAGGGTGCGGATCGCCTCACACCGCCATCTCGGGGGGCGGGACGTTGGGAGTGGCGCGGAAGCGGGACTGGTTGGCGAAGTAGGCGCAGCCGCCGCCGTAGGTGCGGTCGCAGCCCGGGTAGGCTGCGAAGAGGTCGCCGGCGAGCGGGGCTTCGGGCAGCGGATAGGCCAGCGTGAGACCCGTGGCGTCGGCCGACTTGATGGTGCGGGACAGGTTCACGCAAGGACCGGACGAGAAGGTGACGAGGCCGCCGGTGAACTGGGCGCCGGCGCCGGTCCAGGGGATGAAGACGGTGGTCGGCGAGGCGCCGACCGCGGCGTGGTTGGCGTAGGACGCCTGGGCGACGCCACAGTTCGCATCGTAGATCGTGTAGGTGCAGTTGGGCTGGTAGAGGTTGCGCGGCATGCGGATGTCGAGCAGCACCAGGTCGGACTTCACCTTCATCACCGCCTGGGTGCGCGAGAGCTTATCGATGCTGGCGGTGAAGCCGTAGAACATCGGCAGGCCGCCGACCGGGGGCGATCCGGGATAGGCGAAGAACCAGCGGTCGCGCTGGATGACGGCCCCGTCGAGGGCGCCTCTGGCGACAGCCTGCAGGAATGGCGCGCCGTCGATCAGCGACGGTTGGGCGAGGTTGGCGTTGGGCGTGAAGGTGACGGACTGCTCGTCCACCTCGATCTGCACGGTCGGATCGCCGGAGGCGCTCTGGCCGGAGCTGCACTTGAGCAGCACGCCATCGACGAGCACGTCGTTCGCGACGTAGGTGGTGAGGCCGGAACCATCGCAGGCGGGGGCCGTGAAGTTCTGCTGGGCGCTCGTGTAGTGGAGGGCGGATCCGGAGACGAGGCGCAAGGTGAAGGCCTCGGCGTAGGCGAACTGGCGGCTCGCCAGCAGGGCGTAGAAATCGGCTTGGACGAAGCCGGCGTTCAGGGTCACCGGCCTCATGGGATGACGCTCCGAAACTGCAGCTTCTCGAGTTCCCAGAGCTGGTTCATGAACTTGTCGAAGTCGAACTTGTCCTCGGTGAACCGGCAGACGAACCAGAAATCGAAGTCGGCGGTGATCGCCTGGCCGGCCGCGGGCGCCGAGGCGAACACCAGCTGATTCGGCAGGCTCAGCGACCAAGCCGCGGGTCCGAGCAGCGCCCCGTTCTGGTAGACCGCGACGCCCTTGGCGAGGGTGTCGGTCCCGGAGCCGGCGGAGGTGAGAGGTATCGGCGTTCCCGCCAGCGCGTTGGCCGCCGACGATGCGAGTTGGAAGTTGTTCGCATCGAGCGCGATCACCCAGTAGGCCGTGGCCGCCGCCAGGCCGCCCGGCGCGGCGCCGGTGCTGGAGATCCAGACCGGCCCCTGCGCGGTCGACAGGCCGTGGGCCGGTACGTTGATGGCGCAGGTGGCGGTGTCGACCGCCGTCGCGGCGAACGTGGCGAGAGTCGACAGATCTATCTGGCCGACAGGCTCGGCGAAGCCGCCGAAGTCGCGGACGCAGGGCCACTGCAGCGTAACCCCGTCCGCGGCGGCGATGGCGCCGCCGACCACGCGATAATCGTCATCGTCGCGATAGAGGAAGGCGCCGAAGCGGCCCTGAAGCTGCAGGAAGAAGCCCTGCAGGGTCCGGTAGTCGGTGTACCCGGACGAGCCCGGCGTGCGATCCGGCAGGTAGTCGAAGCCCAGTTCGAAGGTCCAGCGCGGGTAGGCCATGAACGCCGTCGCCGTTTCGCGACCCGAGGTGACCTCCCGAACGCCGGTGTTGAACTGGGCCGTCCTCTTCACCGGATAGACGACGCCGCGAAGGGTCGGGAAAACCAGTGTGGCCACGGGACCCTCCTCGGGAACGGGGATCAGCGCCTGGACGACGACCAGCGGGCACCGCAGCTTCGGATCGCCGCCGGTGACCGGCTGAGCGAACGCGAACGGGGCTCGAATCCGAGGCGCGCCGCCGGTGACCGGCGCAGCGTGGAGCAGCGACGCCCTGAGATCCGGCGCGCCGCCGGTGACGGGCGACAGGGCGACCAGCGGCGCCCGCAGCGTCTTGGCCATCTCAGGCGATCGCGAAGACGAGCGGACCGGCCTGCAAGGCGTTGACCGCGGCGCCAGTGAACTGGACGCCGGTGGCCGGATCGGTCTCGAACACGTCCATGTCGGCGGCGTAGGTCTGGGACGTCATGAACGGCGCGCCGTCGGCGGTCGTGGATCCGGAAACGATGCGGTTCTTGGCGGTGATCTGGGTCGCATCGTCCTGGCGCAGGAAACTGGTGACGCCGACCCAAGCCACCGCCGGGCTGTTCACCAGCGGCTGCAGCGTCGAGAGGTTGAAGTCCCCGGCCGTGTTTTCGAACAGATAGAGGGTGTCGTCGACGTTCTGGTTGGCGATGTTCTGCCAGTTGGCGAGCGCCGTGTTCGAGCTTGCGAACTCGGTCGTGGCGCCGTTGCCCGCGGGCAGGCAGGTCTGCACCCGGCAGGTGCCAAGCCAGGTGTTGTTGATGGTTCCGTCCGTGTCGTAGTAGCGCAGATCGTCCAGATAGAAGTCGGCCTCCGTGCCCGGCCCGGGATAGTGGAAGCCGAAGCAGTAGCTGTCGAAGTAGGCGTTGCTTCCCGGCTGGGTGTCGACGTTGGTCAGCGACAGCACCGGCGCGGTGTTGACGCGCACCTGGATCTCGCCACTCGAGGCGTTCACCTTGAAGAACGTCTCGATGTCCTCCCAGACGGTGTCGAGATAGGCGCCGGGGTCGGACGCGCCGAGCAGCGCGCTCCCGGGCGAGCCCCGCCAGGCCTTGATGACGCCGTTGGCCTCGAACGAGACCGACGCCAGCACCTGGTTGTCGACCGCGTCGAAGACGCCGATGAAGCCCGCGGCGAACGCATTGGAGGTCCCGGTCTTGTAACCGACGGAGACCCAGCCGCCGGTCGAGTTCTGCGATCCGATCGGCTTGACCGCGGTGAACTGCGAGAGGTTGATGCCGTTCGGGTGAAGCGCCTGGCCGTAGCCGAACCTGCCCGGCGCCGCGAGCTGCGAGCTCGGCAGGGTGGTGGTCGAGAAGAACCACCCCGTCATGTTCATCAGGTTGGAGATCTGGGCGCTCGACGCTCCCGCCGGCATCCAGTCCCAGCCTTCCTGGTCGCGGCCGCTCATCGGCGCAAACCCCGGAAGCCGTTGTTGCGGACGGTGTTCTCGGCCCAGCGGCGCATCTGGCGCTGGCTGATGGTCGCGGCGTTCTCCGCGTCGCGCCCGTAGACGTGGGCGGTGTGGTTGAAGGTGACGCTGGATGCGCCGCCCTCGCCCGCGGTCATGTTGCGGACGCGGTCGGCGAGGTGCGCGGGCAGCACCATCTCGCGCGGATGAAGCTGGGTGATCGGAGAGATGTCGCCGATGTCGAACCCGCCCGCCGCCGCGGCCACCGCTCCCTGGGCCGCCGCGGCGGCAGCCATCGCCGCCCCGAACGCCGGCGCGGTCAGGTCGAGGGGGAACGGCGCGGCGGCCATCGAGGCGACGCCGCCGGCGCCGGCGAGACCGACCAGCGTCGGGACCTGGGCGGCCGCGGCCGCCTTGCCCGCGGCGACATCGGTCACTGCGGCGGTCGCCTGCGCCGCCGAACGCTGGCCGAGGCCGGCGACCGTCTGCGCCGTCTGGGTGACCTCCTTGATGATCCAGTTCTCGATCATCGGGTTGACGACCTTGGCGATGAAGTCGTTGAGCATCGTCTGGCCGAGGCTGCGCAGCACCTGGCCGAAGGTCTTGGTCCCCTTGGCCATCTGCTCCAATCCGTGGGTGAAGGAGGAGACCATCGGGTCGACGAGGCCGTTCAGACCGCCTTTCGCGTGGCTGCCGAGTTCGTCGAAGGCCCTCGCCAACGCCTGAACCTGGGGTGCGACGCCAGCCAGCGCTTCGCGCGCCTGGGCCGCGCCCTGGGTGACGCCCGAGGCGTCGAGACCGATGGTGATCTGCAGATCGCTGTCGGACATGCCGGGCTCCTGCTCAGGGTTGGGTATCCGATGCGCCGCCTGGGAAGGCGGCCAGGAAGTTGATCAGGTCCTGCCCCTCGAGCGCGTCGGCGCGGCGACGGCCGGGCTGGCGGAGGCCGAGATAGGCGGCGAGGGCGACGTAGGTCGGCGGACCCTCGCGGCGCCAATGGCGGATCAGGGCGCGGTAACGTCGGAGATTCCAGGTCTTTTCAACCATGTCCCAGTCAGCGCTGCCGGTTCCGGCCAGGATGGCGCAGACGAGCTCGTCGAAGTCGCCGTCGAAGGGCTCGCCACCGCCTCCGCCGGCGTCCCCTCCCCCAGATCACTCTGCCCCGGATCGCCCTTCTCTGGGGCGAGACCGCTTTCGACCATCAGGGCGTCGAGGAAGGCGCGCAGCCCCTGCATCTCCCGGGGTGTCAGCCGCGCCTCGAGCTCGTCGGGCGTGACCGACGTCGAAGCGCCGACGCTGACGATGCCGAGGATGGCCGCGACGCTGTCCATCGGGTCGGTGGAACCCTGGATGGCGGCGATGTGGCGCCATGCGGCCCGCAGGGTCTTGAAGTTGGGCAGCGAGACGGACCACGTCTGCCCGCCAATGATCACATCCGCCATGTTTCAACCCGTCATCGAATAGCTGAAGACCGTGCCCGAGCCGTTGTCCTGGGCGCTCATGTCGAGCTGCGGCAGGGTGAAGTCGTCGAGCTTGAGGGGCATCGCCAGCTTCGGGCACTGCACGGCCGGGAAATTGAGGAAGAGCGAGCGGACGACGCCGTCCGAGCCCTTGAACTTGTTGACCAGCTGCACCGAGAAGACGACGCCCGAGCCCATCAGCTGGTTGGTGAAGGTCAGGTTCGCGCCGGTGCCGCTGGAGGCGTAGGTGTAGGAGACCCGGAGCAGCTGGCCGTTCTGGGCGCTGTTGGTGGTGTAGACCCCGCTGGTGGTGTTGACCGCGTACTGGCCAGGGCCTGGCGAGGATGCGACGCGGGTCATGAAGAGACCGGTGGCGGTGTTGTAGACCCCGAGGTCCTGGGAGAACGTCCCGGCGTTGGCGACCGTGAAGGAGCCGGCGCTGGGCGTCTGGGTCTCGTCGATGCTGTTCAGGGTCTCGCCCGTGGCCGTGGTGAGCCCGAAGTAGAGGTTGTTGAACAGCGCCGGGTCGACCACGCCAACGGTGGCCTTGAGATCGATCTTGGCTTTGCCGCGCGCCTGCTCCAGCGGGTACTGGTTGGAGCCGTAGAGCAGCTTGTTGTCGTAGGCGAAGTCGACGCTGACGCCCTGCAGGCGGCCGAACCGGGTCGGCGTGGGCACAGAGCCCTGAGGCGTGGCGAAGAGGAAGCCAACGCCGAAGACGGACTGAGCCATGGCTCATAGCTCCTTGGCTTTTGGTGGGGGCGAACTCGCCCAGCTAGATTTTCGATTTCGCGGATTGGGTGTCGACGGCGTCGCGGGGCCGCCCTATAGTTGTGGCACCCTTACATCAAGGTGCCGAGCATGGGACCCATCGCCCCGATCCTGGCGGCTATCGCCGTCAGCGCGCCGACGCCGGCGCCGCCGCTGTACGTCACCGAGAACTATGCGCTGGCGTTTCGAACGCCGCCGCACACCACGATCTGCACCCTCCCAGACAGTTGGGCCGGCTCGGACCACGGGACCGTGATCTTTCTGACGCCCCCGCAGAGCTGTGGCGGCGCCGGTTACCCTTCGAGCAGCCGGGGTTTCACAGGCAATGTGCCGCGGATCGAGGTTTACTACGGATACCAGGTCGAAGAGGCGCCGCTCTCGTCATGCCGCCACCCGATCGCGAGTATCAGGTTCATGGACCGCACGCGGCCCCTTTGCCGCAGCAATTGGCACGGGCTCATCCGGCTCTCAGTGAATGCCACGTACGTTACCGACCAGCTGACCGAGGCGGATGCAGATCTTCTCACGACACGCCGACGACTCGCGCAAGATCTTGGGACGTTCCGAGCGATGGCTGCGTCGATGCGGCCATGCCAAGTTTCGTGGACGGACAACGGCAAGACTTCCGTCTACGGCGAGGGGCTCCCCTGCCCCAAGGGCCACTGGTTCTAGGTCGCTCGTTACCGGGCCAGAGAGGCCGTCCTTGTTCAAGGAACCAGGATCTTGATCGGCACGACGATGAGCGTCTGGCCGTCGAGGTCGCCCTGGAACTTCTGGATGCGGCCCTCGATCCAGCACTTGTGGACGAGGCCGCCGAGGGTCTGGGCGAAGTCGGGTTGGGTGGGGTCGGCGAAGAGCGCCTTGACCGCGTCGAGGATGGCGTTGGTGGTCTGGGCGGGGATGACGGACTCGTCGCGGCCGGCTTGGTGGCAGATCAGCCAACTGGCCCCGAGCGTCGTGATCGCGGGCATGCCGGTGACATCGCTGAGGGTCTCGTCCGACTCGGCCTGGCAGAGCGCCGGCTGGGCCGGCAGATCTTCGAAGGTCCGCACCCGGCGCGACGTAAAGACCAGCGATCCCGTGGACCAGGACAGGCCCGAGGCGAGATCGAAGAGCGCCTGGTAAATGTCGTCTGTCGCCATTGGCTTACACCCGACTCCTCTGGGCGATGGCGTTGAGGGCGGCGGCCTTGATGTCGGTCTCGATCTGGCCGGCCATCTCGGCCAGGGACGAGCGCAGGTAGGAGCGTTCGGGGATGCGCGACCCCGGGTGATGGACCACGCGGGCGAAGACCTGCTGGCCGCCGGCGAGAAAGGCGAGCGCCTTGGCGCGGTCGGGGAGGATGTCGTGGGGCGAGGTGACGCCGCCGAACTCCTGGATCGCGGCGTACTTGAGGTCGCCAGCGGAATAGACGGTGGTGACCACCTGGTCGCCGCTCAAGGTCGGGCCATCGACGCCGATGGAGGCGGCGAGCGCGCCGGTGCGGGTCTGCAACACGCCACCGGTGAGCTTCTGCTGGACCAACGCCAGCAACTCGTCGGCTAGCGTCGCCGAGGCGGCGGCAACGGCCGCGAGGACCGAGGCCGGCAAATCGCCTAGCCGCTCGTCGAGCGCCTGTGCGCCCTCAAGTGTGATGGACAACATGAGCGCCGCCTATGCTTTTTTGGCTGGCGACAGACCGACTGCCGCTGGTCAGAATGCCTTCGGCAGACCTGCGTCCTTGAGAATGCCGTTGGCTGTGTGCCGCGACTTGATCGTTTGCGGGACGGTGAATGGGCGCGGAGCATTTGGACTGCGCCAGATGTCATGGTCGCCCTTGCCGCGCCGGACGAACCAGCAGCCGTTGTCCGTCAGTATTTTGCGGACCTCTGGACCGTAGTCGCCCAAGTCCGGGCGCCTTCAGCGTAGGCTTTGACGCGGACCCTCGAGCTGGCGTGGGCTATCAACTCGACGGGCACATCCACAGCGTCACCTTCGCCTTGCTCAAACAAGTCTTCGATGGCGGCCGGAAGTTTCGCCCTAAGAGCGTCCAAACTATCCGCTTCGATATGCAGGCCGGGGATATCGGTCGATTCCGTGAACCAGACCCCGGCTTCCTCGTCGAAAGTCGCCTTCACGACGAACATTGATGGCATCGAAAATCGATCCTCCGGTGGAGGGCATATGGGTAGGCGCGCTCTAAGGTGTCAACCAAATCGGTTGATGAAGCCTTGTGCGTCGGGAGTGTCAGTGCATCAGAACGGCGCCAGCACCTGGTAAGGCGCCAGCAGCGCCTTGACGGCGTCGTTCATGTCCTTCTGCGAGAAGGCGACGACCTCCTGGCCGCCGAGGGTCTTGGAGGTGACGCCGATGTGGTCGCGCCGGCGGAACGCCTCGCCGACGAGTTCGACGGTCGCCTGAGCGACGTCGGGCGGGGCCGCGGCGTAGCCGGCGGTGTAGCCGACCACCACCGGCAGGCCGAGCGGCAGGCGATAGCCGAGCAGCTGCACCGTCCGGTCGTCGAAGAGGATGCCGCTGGCGAGCGTCACCGGGTCCGCCGCCGCGGTGATGGTCTGGCCGGCGAACGCGACGCTGGCCACGGCGGTGATCGGGAAGTTGCGGAGCAGCAGCACCGACTGGCCGTTGCCGCGGTAGGTCTC
>DATJRL010000316.1:0-12814 GCA_035504785.1 Caulobacteraceae bacterium | reverse complement strand
AGCTTCAGTCGCTTCAGCCAGCCGTGGGCGCCGGAAATCCAGCCGTAGAAGGTGTTGAGCGCGCCCACCTTCTCGCCCGGCTCGTTCTGGGTGCCGCTCGAACCCATCACCAACCTGAGGAACAGCCGGTTGATCGGCCGCATCGGCGCGGCCACCGGCCGCTCGACGTCGCAGAACAGCACCAGCCGGTCCTTGTCGGTCTCGTTGCGGACCTCGTGCACATAGGTCTCGTCGAAGACCATCACCTCGCCGTCGCGCCAGGACCGGCGCTGGCCGTCGACCTCGATCCAGCAGGCGTCGCTGTTGGGCGTGTCGAGCGCCACCTGGTAGCGCACGAAGCCGGCGAAGGGGTCGCGGTGGCGGCCGAGGAAGGCGCCGGCCGGCAGGTTGGCGAAGAGCGCGCCCTTGACGGTCGGAACCCGCCGCAGGAGCTCGACGCTCTTCGGGCAAAGCCGTTCCGCCGAGGGCAGGGGGTGGCCGTACCAGGTGATGTAGAAGCTGGTCCAGCCGCGCCGGTAGAAGCTGTCGAAGGCGATGTCGGTGTTGTCGGTCACGGCGCCGTGGGTCGCACCCTGGCTCCGCAGGCGCATGCCTTCCTCGCGGAACACCTCCCAGTTATCCCGGATGAGCTGCATCTCCGGGAAGTGCGATGCATCGAGATAGGGCCGGTTCGGCGTCTTCGAGGTCAGGTAGACCAGGGCGTTGTAGGGCGCGACCAGGGTGCCGAGGTCGCCCATCGTACGGGCGAAGCGCAGCTTCTCGCGCCCGCGAAAGTGCACCCATGTGGCCGACAGGAGCAGGCCCCAGATGACCAGGCGCGGCGGCTCGACGAGATAGGTGAGGACGGACTGCATCATGTTCGCCAAGCAGCTTAGGGGTCGAGTCACCCTCGATCAACGTCGCCGTCCTGCGACCCTGCCGCACGGCCGTCAAGGTAGCGTCCGGGGCTTCGGAAGTGCTAGGTTGCCGTCCCAAGTAAGCTCCTGATTCCGACCGACGCACCCCGACATTGACTGACGAGACCCCAACGCCTCCGGACGACCACCGGCGCGGCGCCGTAGCTCCCATCGCGATCGAGGAGGAGCTGCAGCGCTCGTACCTCGACTATGCCATGAGCGTCATCGTGGCGCGGGCGTTGCCGGACGTGCGCGACGGCCTGAAGCCGGTGCACCGGCGCATCCTGTTCTCGATGAACGAGCAGGGCCACACGTCCGACCGGCCCTATGTGAAGTCCGCTCGCGTCGTCGGCGACGTGATGGGCAAGTACCACCCGCACGGCGACCTGGCGATCTACGACAGCCTGGTGCGCATGGCCCAGCCATTCTCGATGGGACTGACGCTGATCGACGGCCAGGGCAACTTCGGCTCCATCGACAACGATCCGCCGGCGCAGATGCGCTACACCGAGTGCCGGCTGACCAAGGCCGCCGAAGCGATGATGGCCGATATCGACCGGGACACCGTCGATTTCAGAGCCAACTACGACGAGAAGGAGCGCGAGCCGACGGTCCTGCCGGCGCGCATCCCCAACCTGCTGGTCAACGGCTCCAGCGGCATCGCCGTCGGCATGGCCACCAACATCCCCCCGCACAATCTCGGCGAGGTCGTCGACGCCTGCCTGGCGATGATCGACGACCCGGACGTGTCGCTGGAGACGCTGCTGGACATCGTGCCCGGCCCGGACTTCCCGACCGGCGGCGAGATCATCGGTCGGGGCGGGTCGCGGGCGGCGCTGATGACGGGGCGCGGACCGGTGATCGTTCGCGGCGCCGCCGAGGTCGAGACCTCGCGCAGCGGCCGCGACATGATCGTCATTTCGTCGATCCCCTACCAGGTGAACAAGGCCGCGCTGTGCGAGCGGATCGGCGAACTGGCGCGGGAGAAGCGCATCGAGGGCATCGCCGAGCTGCGCGACGAGAGCGATCGGCAGGGGCTCCGCGTCGTCATCGAGCTGAAGCGCGACGCCTCGGCGGACGTGGTGCTGAACCAGCTCTACCGCTTCACCGCGCTGCAGAGTTCGTTCGGGGTCAACGCCTTGGCGCTGCACCACGGCCGCCCGCAGCTGCTCAGCCTGCGCGACATGGTCGCCGCGTTCGTCACGTTCCGGGAAGAGGTCGTCGTCCGCCGCACGCGGTTCCTGCTCAACAAGGCGCGCGACCGCGGGCACACCCTGGTCGGCCTGGCCATCGCCGTCGTCAACATCGATGAGGTGATCCAGATCATCCGCGGCTCGAAGGACCCGAGCGAGGCGCGCGAACGTCTGTCGGGCCGCGACTGGCCGGTGGGCGACATGATGCCGCTGATCGAGCTGATCGCCGACCCGCGCACGGCGCTGATCGACGGCTCGAGGGTGCGGCTCACCGACGAGCAGGCCCGGGCGATCCTGGCCCTCACTTTGTCGCGCCTCACCGGGCTTGGCCGCGAAGAGATTTTCGAGGAGGCGCAGGGCCTCGCCGACGAGATCCGCGCTCACCTGGAGCTGCTGTCGTCGCGCGACAAGATCATGGCGGTGGTTCGGTCCGAGCTCGAAGAGGTGAAGGCCGCCTTCGCCGTCCCGCGCCGGACAGCGATCGTCGAGGGCGACGCCGACCTCGAGGACGAGGACCTGATCGTTCGCGAGGAGATGGTGATCACCGTCACCCACGGCGGTTATGTGAAGCGCACCCCGCTGACCGCCTACCGGACCCAGCACCGTGGCGGCAAGGGCCGCTCCGGCATGGCGACCAAGGACGAGGACGCCGTCACACGCGTCTTCTCAGCCTCCACTCACGCGCCGGTGTTGTTCTTCTCGTCGGGCGGCAAGGTCTACAAGCTCAAGGTCTGGCGCTTGCCAATCGGCGCCACGACCGGGCGCGGCAAGGCGTTCGTCAACCTGTTCCCGATCGAGCACGGCGAGACCATGACCTCGATCCTGCCCCTGCCCGAGGACGAGGCGGAGTGGGAGGGCATGGACGTGATGTTCGCCACCCGCTCGGGCGACGTGCGGCGCAACCGGCTCTCGGACTTCGTGCAGGTGAACCGCAACGGCAAGATCGCCATGAAGCTCGGCGAGGGCGACGACATCGTCGGCGTCGCGCTCTGCGACGCGCGCGAAGACGTGCTGCTCACCACCGCGCTCGGCCGCTGCATCCGCTTCCCGGTCGACGACGTGCGCGTGTTCGCGGGCCGCGAATCCACCGGCGTGCGCGGCATCCGGCTCGCCGAGGGCGACAGCGTGATCTCGATGGCGATCCTCCGCGCCGTCGCCGCCACGCCCGACGAACGTGCGGCCTATCTCAAGCACGCCAACGCGGTTCGCGCGGCCGCCAGCGCGCCCGAAGGCGACGAGGCGTCGGAGGAGGCGGCCGCGCCGGACGAGGAGGACGACGCCGCCCTCGCCTCCGTCAGCCTCAGCCTCGAGCGCATCGCCGAGCTGGGCGCCGCCGAGGAGTTCGTGCTCACCGTGTCGTCCGAGGGCTTCGGCAAGCGCACCTCGGCCTACGACTATCGTCGCACGGGCCGTGGCGGCCAGGGCTTGATCGCTCACGACCTGACCAAGCGTGGCGGGCGACTGGTGGCTTCGTTCCCGGTGGAGGAGTCCGACCAGATCCTGCTGGTCAGCGACCAGGGCCAGCTGATCCGAGTTCCCGTGGCCCAGGTGCGCATCGCCGCCCGCAACACCCAGGGCGTCACCATCTTCCGCAAGGCCGAGGACGAGCACGTGGTGTCGGTGGAGCGCGTCGAGGGCGACGCCGAGGACGAAGACGGCGGCGGCGAGGCCATGCCGGAGGCGTCGGCGTAGCGGCGCCGTCCCTTCGGGCGGGTGGGATCAAACCGAAGCGTCCAAGCTTTCGGGCCGCATTTCCCACCAGCCTTGATCTCCTCAGCTACTCTGATAATTCGAACGTAACGGGAACACGTGCAACCAACCAGCTGAGCGGCGTGAGGCCCCGTGTTGACTTCGCGGCCGATTTCCCGTGGAAGCTCGGCCGTCGTCGTGTCGACCGAGGAAGCGAATGCGCGTTGGTCTTTATCCCGGCAGTTTCGACCCGATCCACAACGGGCACCTCGACATCATCGGCCGGGCGGTGAAGCTGGTGGACAAGCTGGTGATCGGCGTCGCGCTGGATACCGGCAAGGTGCCGATGTTCTCCGTCGAGGAGCGGGTCGAGATCCTGCGCGAGGAGACGGCGGGCCTCGCGAGTCAGGCCGAGATCGTGGTTCACGGCTATGAGGGTTTGACCATCAAGGTCGCCCGCGAACTCGGCGCGCAGGTGCTGGTGCGGGGCTTGCGGGCGTTCTCCGACTTCGAGCACGAGTTCCAGCTGACCTCCATGAACCAGCAGCTCGACCGCGACATCGAGACGGTGTTCCTGATGGCCGACCCGCAGCACCAGGCGATCGCCTCCCGGCTGGTGAAGGACATCGTCAGCATGGGCGGGGACGTGACGCCATTCGTGTCGCCGGCCGTGAAGCGGCGCTTGTTGGCGAAGGCCGGACGCGGCTAAGTCGGCGCGGCTGCGGCGCGGGCGGACAATTGAAACGGAAGCCATGAAGCCAGGGCTGTTCCTGAACCTCACCGTCATGCTGGCGCTGGCCGCGCCGCTCGCGTTCGCCAAATCGAAGGCGCCTCCCGCACCGCCGCCGCCCAGCCCGCCAACCGACGCCGATTGGCGGACGCCCGATCCCGACAACATCCTGGTGATCGAGACCACCAAGGGCCGGATCCTGGTCGAGCTCAGTCCGACCGCCGCGCCGGTGACGGTGGCGCGGATCAAGCAGCTCGCGCGCGACAAGGTCTACGACGGACGCGCGTTCTTCCGCGTGCTCGACAATTTCATGGACCAAACCGGGGACCCGCTGGACAGCGGGGCGGGCCAGTCGTCTCTGCCCAATATCGGGCCCGAGTTCACCTTCCGCCGAGGCCCGGACACCCCGATCGTCGTCTTCGGCCGCGACGGAGGCAAGGAGCAAGGGCTGCTCGGCAGCCTGCCGGTCATTGGCCAGACGCTCGACCTCGGCCAGCTCACCGTCGATCACAAGGTCGACGCCTGGGGCGCCTTTTGCGCCGGCGCGCTCGGCATGGCCCGCAGCGACGACCCGTCGAGCGAAAACAGCCAGTTCTTCCTGATGCGCACGAACGCCGAGTCCGCCGACCACGGCAATCATGCGCTCGACCGGCAGTACACCGCCTTCGGCCGGGTGATCGTCGGGCAGGACGTCGTGGACGCGATCAAGGTCGGCGAGCCGGTCGACCCACCGCAGGACAAGATGCTCAGCGTCACCGTGTTGTCTGACATCCCGGCGGCGAGCCGGCCGAAGGTTCGCGTCATCGACCCCGCCAGCGCCTGGATGAAGGCCGAGGCGGCGCGCGAACAGGCGAGCGAAGGCCCCGACTACACGGTGTGCGACCTGCACATTCCAGCCCGGGTGGACTGACGGACCCTTACCCTCCCGCAGCATGGGAAGAGGAATCGAACTACGCCTCCTCCAGGCTGAACGTCTGGTCGGCCTCGTCGTACACGAAGAGTTCGGCGAAGCGGCACCAGGCGACGACGGCCTTCATGGTCTCCTCCGCGTAGTCCTCGCTCATGAAGTCTTCCAGTTCCTCGGAGAAGCGGGCGGCGCGGGCGCGGTGGTTGGGGCGTTCGTCCAGCACGCGCTTGATCAGCGCCGCCAGCGGCACGTAGGTCACGAGGTGCTCGGCGAAGAGCTTCTTGCGATCGTCGAGGTCCGCCTCGGCGAAGCGGCGACCGGCGGGGGTCAGCTGAATGTCGCCTTGCGCCACCTCCGCGAAGCGCAGCAGCTGCAGCGTCTCGGCGATGGGAAAGAGGTCGTCGACCTCGAAGTTCAGCTCCTCGGCGAGCGCCGGCAGGTCGGCTTTGCCATCGGGCGAGCTTGAGAGCGTTTCCATGAGGCCGGCGAGCTCGTTGGTGGAGACGGGCGGCAGCGCCATGCCGACGCCCACGCCCGGGAAACCCGCGCCACCCTTGTCGCCTTTGTCGCCGGGGGTCCGCGCGGTCATGCGGCCGTAGATGTCGTCCACCTGCTGACGGAAGCGCGGGTCGTCGCGGTTGCGCGGATGGGGCAGGGTGACCTTGATCTCGGCCATGATCCGCCCCGGGTTCGAGGACAGGATCAGGATGCGGTCGCTCATCAGCACCGCCTCCTCGATGTTATGCGTCACCATCAGCACCGATCGGATCGGCAACCGGCCCTCGATCCAGAGGTCGATGATGTCGGTGCGCATGGTCTCGGCGGTGAGCACGTCGAGGGCGGAAAAGGGTTCGTCCATCAGGAGCAGCTCGGGATGCACGACCAGCGCACGGGCGAAGCCGACCCGCTGGCGCATGCCGCCCGACAGTTCTTTCGGGTACGCGCTCTCGAAGCCGCCGAGGCCGATCAGATCGATGGCGTCGGTGGCGCGGCGCTCGCGCTCCTCCGCGGCCGTCCGGCGCGCTTCCAGCCCCAGCTCCACGTTCTCCTGCACGGTCAGCCAGGGAAACAGCGCGAAGTTCTGGAACACCATCGCGACGCCGGCATAGGGCCCGTTCACCGGCTCGCCCTCCCACATCGCGCGTCCGCTGGTGGGCTTCAGCAGCCCGGCGATGATCCGCAGCAGTGAGGATTTGCCGGAGCCCGAGCGCCCCAGCAGCGAGACGATCTCGCCTTCGTCGATGTTGACGTTGACGCCGTCGAGCACCAGCGGCCCCTTGCCCTCCAGGCCGTAGGCCATCCGCACTTCCTGCACGTCGATCAGCCGCTTGGCGGTGGAGGTCTTGGGCATGGGCGCGCGTCCCTAGTCGAAGCGGAAGCGGCGCTCGGCGAGGCCGTAGAGCGGGCGCCAGAGCGTGCGGTTGAGGCCGACGACGAAGATCGACATGACCGCGATGCCGAGCAGCACCCGCGGGTAGTCGGCGGCCGTCGTATTGTCGATGATGTAAGCGCCGAGGCCGGCGGCGCGGACGGTATGGCCGTTCCACGAGACCACTTCGGACAGCACCGAGGCGTTCCAAGCGCCGCCGCTGGCGGTGAGGGCGCCGGTGACGAAGTAGGGCAGGATGCCCGGCCCCATCACGTTCCTCCACCACAGCCAGCCGCTGACACCGAACGACTGCGCCGCCTGCTTGAGGTCGGTGGGATAGGCGGACGCCCCGGCGATGACGTTGAACAGGATGTACCACTGGGTCCCGAGGATCATCAGTCCGCTGAGAAAGATGTTCGGGTTCAGCTTCAGGGCGATGATGCCGGCCACCACCGTGCCGTAGAGCAGGTTGACCGGGAAGGCGGCCAGGAATTGCGCCACCGGCTGCACCCGCTCGGCCACCTTGGGCCGCAGCCCGATCCAGACCCCGATCGGCGTCCAGACCAGCGAGGCCAGAGCGATCAGGATCACGACGCGCAGCAGCGTGTAGAAGCCGAGCACGAACACGTGCAGCACCTCCGCCCAGGTCAGCTCGCGGGCGACAAAGGCGAAAACGGCGCGCGCGGCGAACAGCGCCACGCCGATGACCAGTCCCAGCCAGACGACGTCGAACGTCCGCTCGCCGCGCTCGGACAACGCCGGCGGCCTGGGCAGGGCGCGCGTTATGCGGAACGAAGCCCCCCAGCGCGCGGCGGCGCCGATGGGTCGGCCGACGCGCGCCATCAACCGGGTGCGACGCAGCACGTCGAGCAGCCAAGACCGTGGCGGATCGGACGAGGCGGTCAGCTCGACGTGGAACTTTTCCGCCCACGCCACCAGCGGGCGAAAGAACATCTGGTCGAAAATCAGGATGGTGGCCGCCATGGCCAGGATCGCCCAGGCGACGGCGCCGTTGTTCCCGGCGGCGTTGGCGGCGGCGATGTAGGAGCCGACGCCGGGCAAGGTGATGTTGGTGACCCCCACCGTGAAAGCCTCGGACGCGGTGACGAAGAACCAGGCGCCGGCCATGGACATCATCATGTTCCAGATCAGCGCCGGTGCGCCGAAGGGCGCCTCGAGCCGCCAGAACCGCTGCCAGGGCGTGAGCCCGAACGCCCTCGCCGCCTCGTCGAGGTCCGCAGGGAGAGTCTTTAGCGACTGGTAGAAGCTGAAGGCCATGTTCCAGGCCTGGGCGGTGAAGGCGAGGAACACCGACGCCAGTTCCGCGCCCACGACATTGCCGGGCGCCAGCGACATGAACCAGGCCAGCGTGAAGGTGAGGTAGCCGAAGACCGGGATCGACTGCAAGATGTCCAGCAAGGGCACCAGGACGATCTCCGCGTGCCGGCTCTTGGCCGCCAGCGCCGCGTAGGCCAGCGAGAAGATCAGCGAGGCGACGAGGCCGCCGATCATGCGCAGGCTGGTGCGCAGGGCGTATTCGGGCAGTCGCCAAGGATCGAGCGTGATCGGCGCCTGGGCGAGCGTCTTCAGCGGCGCCACCGTCTCCTTGGCGCCGTGCGAGATCACCAGGAAGACCCCGACCACCAGGGCCAGGGCGACGATGTCCCAGACGTTGAAAGGCGCGCGCAGAGAGGGGTGCGCGCGGCGCAGCACAGGCTCTGTCACGCGGCTCCCCCAAAGATGAACTTCGCGGCCTCCTAATCAGGCCTCGACGTAAAGGCTAGATGACAGCTTTCGGTGCGGGCGCGGCGCGACCGCGACGACGCCCGGGCAAACGCCCGGTTGTTGTTACAACACGACGACGCAGGCAAGCCCGCTCGGCGCGTACGAAGGGCCTGTGCACCGCCTGGCGGGCCGACACCCCAGGAACCGATCCCGACGCGGGCCGTTCTGTTCCCCCATCGGGGGCCGAAACCAAAAAGGAGAAAGGCGTGACCTTCCTCAAGTCCGCGCTCGCGAAGGGCGCGATCGCCGCCGTGCTTGCCTCGAGCGCCGTGGCCGCCACCGCCTCTGCCGAGGTGGCCTGCAACCGCTGGGGCGAATGCTGGCACGTACAAAACCGCTTCGACTACCCGGCGGGTATCGGCATCACGTTCCACGCCGACAACTGGGCGCGCGCGCACCGCCACGGCTACCACTGGCGCGGCGATCGCGACGGCCGCGGCTACTACCGCAACGGCGTCTGGATCACGTTCTAAGCCGCGAAATCGCCACTGCTTGGAGAGGCGGCGGGCCTTCCGGGGCCTCGCCGCTTTCATGCTGTCTGAGTTTACCCCGTGCGGCCGAGAAGCTCGATCAGCTCGCTCGCCTTGCGCCTCTGCTCGGCCTGGTCGCCGCTGACGATGGCCGACTCGATGCAGTGGGTGAGGTGGCCCTTCAGCAGCTCGCCCTCCACGCGCCCCAGCGCCGCCCGCACGGCCTGGATCTGCGTCAGCACGTCGATGCAGTAGCGGTCTTCCTCGACCATCCTCGCCACCCCGCGCACCTGGCCCTCGATGCGGCGCAGGCGGTTGAGAAGTTGCGGCTTGTCGTCGCGTTGCATGTTCGGCCTCCGAGACGCTTGGATATACCACACCGGGGTATATATGGATACCATGCAGGGGTATCCAACGACGAAGGAGGCCGGGCGCGCGGCGGTGCACGATCCAGTGTGCGGCATGGCCGTCGATCCGGAGCGTTCAGGTCATCGCGCCGAGCACGGCGGGACGACGTTCTTCTTCTGCGGCGAGGGCTGTCGGATGAAGTTCCTGGCCAGCCCCGACCGTCATGTCTCGCCGCCCGAACCGAAGTCGACCGCCGCCGCCGCGGCGAAGGCGATCTACACCTGCCCGATGCACCCAGAGGTGCGGCGTCCGGGGCCAGGGGTCTGTCCGATCTGCGGGATGGCGCTGGAGCCGCTGAGCGCAACCACGGAGTCGGCGCCGAACCCGGAGCTGGCGGACATGACCCGTCGGTTCTGGATCGGACTGGCGTTCGCTGCACCTGTCTTCGTCCTCGAGATGGCCGGCCACGTCCCAGGGTTGGAGCTGCCGGTGAGCCCCGCCGTGTCGAACTGGGTTCAGCTCGCGCTGGCGACTCCGGTGGTGCTGTGGGCGGGGTGGCCGTTCTTCCAGCGCGGCTGGGCGTCGATCCGCTCGCGGCGTCTCAACATGTTCACCTTGATCGCCATGGGCGTCGGCGTTGCCTTCACCTACAGCGTGGCCGCCGTGCTCGCGCCGGGCGCGTTTCCATCCGCGTCCAAGGACGCCATGGGGACGGCGCCGGTCTACTTCGAGGCGGCGGCCGTGATCACCGTCCTTGTCCTGCTGGGACAGGTGCTGGAGTTGCGGGCGCGCGAACGCACGTCCGGCGCGATCCGGGCTTTGCTCGACCTTGCGCCGAAGACCGCGCGCCGCGTTCGCGACGACGGGATCGACGAAGAGGCGCCGCTCGACCTGATCCGCGTGGGCGACCGGCTGCGCGTGCGGCCCGGCGAGAAGGTTCCCGTGGACGGGGAGCTGGTCGAAGGGCGGGTGTCCATCGACGAGTCGCTGGTCACCGGCGAATCGATGCCGGTCACCAAGGAAGCCGGCGCGAAGGTCATCGCCGGCTCGCTCAACAAGACCGGCGCGTTCCTCATGCGGGCGGAGAAGGTCGGCGCCGACACCCTGCTGTCGCGGATCGTCCAGATGGTCGCCGAGGCGCAGCGAAGCCGGGCGCCGATCCAACGCATGGCCGACCGGGTCTCGGCCTGGTTCGTACCGGCGGTCATCGCCGCCGCCCTGCTGGCCGCCGCGGCGTGGGCGGTGGTTGGACCGGAGCCGCGCTTCGCCTACGCCCTGGTGGCGGCAGTCTCGGTGCTGATCATCGCTTGCCCCTGCGCCTTGGGTCTGGCCACGCCGATGTCGATCATGGTCGGCGTCGGACGCGGCGCTCGAGCGGGGGTGCTGATCAAGAACGCCGAGGCGCTGGAGCGCTTCGAAAAGGTCGACACGCTCGTCGTGGACAAGACCGGCACGCTCACCGAGGGCCGTCCGGCCGTGACCGCGATCGCGCCGGCGGGCGCTTTCGACGAGGCCGAACTGCTGCGCCTCGCCGCCAGCCTGGAGCGCGCAAGCGAGCATTCGCTGGCCGACGCGATCGTCCGCGCCGCCAACGACCGCAAGCTGACGCTCTCGGAAGCCTCCGGCTTCGACTCCCCGGTCGGCAAGGGCGTTCTCGCGACCGTGGACGGGAAGAAGGTCGTCCTCGGCGGGGCTCGGCTGATGACCGAGCAGGGCGTCGACACCAGCGCTCTGGAAGCGCGAGCCGAGCGGATGCGCGCCGAGGGGACGACCGTGATCTTTGCCGCGGTCGACGGCAAGCTCGCGGGTTTGCTCGCCATCGCCGATCCCGTGAAGCAAACGACGCCGGACGCCCTCAGGGCGCTGAAGGCCGACGGCGTTCGGATGGTCATGATGACCGGCGACAACGAGACCACGGCCCTGGCGGTCGCCAATCGGCTGGGCATCGGCGAGGTGGAGGCCGAGGTGCTTCCCGAGGAAAAGGCGAAGGTCGTCCGGAGGCTGAGGTCTGAGGGCCGCGTGGTGGCCATGGCTGGGGACGGCGTCAACGATGCGCCAGCCCTCGCCGCCGCCGACGTCGGCGTCGCGATGGGCGCCGGGTCCGACGTGGCCATCGAGAGCGCGGGGGTCACCCTGCTCAAGGGAGACCTGCAAGGACTGGTGCGAGCTCGCAGACTGTCCCGCGCGGTGATGCGCAACATCCGCCAGAATCTCGTCTTCGCCTTCGCCTACAACGTCGCCGGCGTGCCGATCGCGGCCGGCGTGCTCTATCCGGCGTTTCACGTCCTGCTCTCGCCGGCCATCTCCGCCGGCGCGATGGCGCTGTCGTCGGTCAGCGTGATCGCCAACGCGCTGCGGCTGAGGCGCGTGCGCCTCTGAGCTTCTCCACCCGCTCTTTCGCGGTGAAGAGTGGGCCATGGGTTGACGGACGGTCGCGCTCAGAATAATGACTGAGCGATCAGTTTTATTCCCGAGCCGATGCCCAAGATCACCGACCTCCAACGCGAAAGCCGCCGCCGCCAGATTCTCGACGCGGCGCTGCGCTGCTTCTCGCGCGACGGCTTTCACGCCACCACCACGGCGGACATCGTCCGCGAATCCGGGGTCAGCCAGGGCACGCTCTACCTCTACTTCGCCACCAAGGAGGACATCGTCGTCGCCCTGGCGGACGATCGCCACCAGGCGGAGGCGTTCCTCAACGCCCTGGCCGAGAGCGAGCCCGATCCGATGGAGGGCCTGTTCCTGCTCGTCGAGCTGTATGGCCGGGGCCTTGTCGACGCCAAGCGCGCCGACCTGCGCCGCGTCGGCATCCAGGGCTGGGCCGAGGCGCTGCGCAGCCCGCGCATCCAGGCCAGCATCGTCGAGGGGCTGAAGCCGGTGCGCGAAGCCATCGCCCACCTCGTGGCGCGCGGCCAGGCCGCGGGCCAGATCCAAGCCGACGTCGACCCCGCCGCGATAGCCAGCATCCTGATCGCCGCCTGCCAGGGCCTGATCCTGCAGGTCGCCTGGGGCGAGGCGATCGATTTCCACGCCGTGGGCGCGCTGTTGCGCCAGATGATCCGCGGCGCCCTTCTCACCCCGACCGCGTCCTCCAGCCGAGGAGACCAATCGTGACCGCCACCGACACCCTGAACGCCGAGCCCCAGGCCCGAGCCCTGCCCGAACCGCCGGCCGCCGACGCCAAGCTGCCCCGGCCGCGTCGCCGGTGGCTCGCCGCGCTGAAGGCGCTGCATCGTCTGTTGCGGGACAAGGAGGACACCGGCCAGGTGTTCGAGATCATGGGCGCGCTCAGCGGCGATTCGACCGCGCGCAACTACGCGCGGCTGCTTGAGACGCCCGAGGGTGGCCGACTGGCCTATGAGCACGTCGAGCTGGCCCCGAAGCTGATGGACGCCGGCTGGCTCGACAGCTTCGCAGCCGGCACGGT
>DATJRL010000315.1:0-17338 GCA_035504785.1 Caulobacteraceae bacterium | reverse complement strand
GGCCACGGACAGCCGGCGCCTGGCGCTGGCGGAGATGTCGGCGCCGGAGGGCTACGCCGGCGCGCCGGGCGTCATCATCCCGCGCAAGACCGTGGGCGAGGTGCGCCGGCTGCTCGAGGACGCCGGCGAAACCGTACGTCTGCAGGTGAGCCAGCAGAAGGTTCGCTTCGACTTCGGCCAGGCGACCCTGACGTCCAAGGTGATCGACGGCTCCTTCCCGCCCTACGAGCGGGTGATTCCGCGCGAGAACCGCCGCACGATGACCCTCGACAACGCCCTCCTGGGCGCCGCGGTCGACCGGGTCGCCACCATCTCCAACGAGCAGAGCCGGGCGGTGAAGCTGGCCATCGAAAGCGGCCGGATGACCCTGACCGTGCGCAACATGGACGCCGGCCAGGCGATCGAGGAACTGGAGGTCGACTACGAGGGCGCACCCTTCGAGATCGGCTTCAACGCCCGCTACGTCCTGGACCTCACCGCGCAGATGGGCGGCGAAATCGTCGAGTTTCGCTTCGCCGACAACGAGGGGGGCGCAACCCTCCTCGATCCGGCCCTCGTCCTCGACCCCACCGACCCGGCCGTGCAGTACGTGCTAATGCCGCTGCGGGCGTGAGGCGCGGGCGACGGCGGCGCTGGCTCATGGGACGGTGATCCAACGATCTGGAGCGGGCCAAGGTCTTCTGCCGGGCCCGCGCCTGACGGGCGCTTCTGCCATTGCCGCGACCTCGACGGGAGCAAGCTCTGCGCGTTCTGCGTGGATCGAAGTCGCCGGACCGGCCGCTCTCGCATCGGCCGGCCCGGCGCACCCGGGCCGCTAGGCGGCGAGGGCGGGCGCGAAGCTCGCCGCCAGCGCCGGGATGGATGCGTGGGCCGCGGCGACGCTGGCGCTGCGCTGCTCCGGACCGAAGGCCAGGCCCTCGGCTCGCACGATCTCGACGTCGTCGATGCCGATGAAGCCCAGCACCGCTCGCAAGTAGGTCTCCTGGAAGTCCAGGCCCTCGGCCGGCGCGCCGGGCGTGTAGAGCCCGCCTCGGGTGGAGACGACGATCACCCGCTTGCCGCCCGCGAGCCCTTTCGGACCCTCGGCCGTGTAGGCGAACGTCTTGCCGGCCACCAGGATGCGGTCGAACCAGGCCTTCAGCTGGGTGGGGATGGTGAAGTTGTACATCGGCGCGCCGATGACCACGACGTCCGCGGCGAGGAATTCGGCCAGCACCGCGTCGGCCTCGGCGTGCTCGTCGGCGGCGGCCGTGCTGGCGCGGGCCGGATCGGGACGGATGGTCGGCAGCAGCCGCGAGTCCAGGTGGGCGACCGGCGCGGCGTCGAGGTCCCGGCGAATGACGCTGAGGTCGGGATTGGCGGCCTTGAGGGCCTGCACGACGGCGCCGGAGAGCTGCCGCGAGGCCGAGTTGGCGCCTGAGGCGCTGGAGTCGATGTGGAGGAGATTCATGGTTGCACCCGTTTCCGTTGGATTTCGGTGGTGCGTACTTACGTGCAGGACGATAAGGCGATAAGTCGCCAGTTGCGGAACTCATCGTTCCTTTGAGAGAACAATACCAGCGATGCGCGACCTTAACGACCTCAGCTTTTATGCCGCCGTCGTCGCCAGCGGCGGCTTCTCGGCCGCGGCGCGGGAGCTGCGGGTGCCGAAGTCGCGCATCAGCCGGCGGGTGGCGGCGCTGGAGAGCCGGCTGGGCGTGCGGCTGCTGGAGCGCTCGACCCGGCGCTTCGCCGTCACCGAGGTCGGCCAGGACGTCTATCGCCACGCTCGAGCCGTGCTCGCCGAAGCCGACGCCATCGACGACGTGGCGGCGCGGCTGAAGGCCGAGCCGCAGGGTCTGGTGCGCGTGAGCTGCCCGCAGGGCGCGGACCGTCTGGTGGCGAACGCCCTGCCGGCCTTCCTGCTCCGCCATCCGCGGCTACGCGTGCAGCTGATCGTCTCCAACCGCCGCGTCGACCTGATCGAAGAGGGGGTCGACGTAGCGATCCGGGTGCGCGAGCGCCTCGACACCGACGCCGACCTGCAGGTGCGCATCATTGGCCGCTCAGGCTCGATGCTGGTGGCCAGCCCCGCCTTCCTCGCCGAGCACGGTCGTCCCGCCGCGCCCGCCGACATCGCCAGCCTGCCGACCCTGGCGCAGTCGGAGCGCATGGGCATCGAACGTTGGACGCTGCTGGGGCCTGGCGGCGCGGAGGCGGTGGTCGCCCACGAGCCGCGGCTTTCCTCGGGTGAGTTCGCCGTGCTGCGCGAGGCGGCGCTCGCCGGGCTCGGGGTCGCACTGTTGCCCGAATACGCCGCCCGCGAGCCGCTGGCGGACGGCCGCCTGGAGCACCTGTTGCCGGATTGGGGCGCGCCGCAGGGCATCCTGCACGTCGTGTTCACCTCCCGGCGCGGCCTCCTGCCCGGGGTGCGCGCCGTCATCGACTTCATCGCGGAGGTGCTGGATCCGAAGTCGGTCGAATGGCTGAACCCGACGTGACCGACGCGCGCGGGGAGCGGTAGGCTGAGTTAATGGCGCGAGTCATCCTGGTCAGGCACTGCGAATCCGAGTCGAACCGCGGCGGCCCCGAAGGCGGCGGGTCCAACTCGCCGCTGAGCGTGCGCGGCCGCGAACAAGCGGAAGCCGTTCGGGAGGCGTTCGCCTCGGCTGCGGCTCGCGATCCGACCTTGCGTCGGTCGACGCTGATCTGCAGTCACCTCGCCCGCGCCGTCGACACTGCCGCAGCCATCGGCGCTGCGCTGGACATCGTTGCGAGCCTCGATCCTCGCCTTGGCGCCGGCGAGACCTTAGTCGGCCGGTATGACCTGGATGATCCCGCCACGCTGAAGATCGTGGGCGCACAGGTGCTGGCGGCGCTCAGCGAACGCACGCACGCCGGGGCCGATCCCCTGGTTGCGGTGAGCCACCGCTACCCGATCTGGGCCCTGCTCACCGTGCTCTATGGCGATCGCGGCACGGCGATCATGGACCAGCTCAACAACCTTGGAAACGGCGATCGGCTGGAGTTAGACCTCATCGCCGGCGCCTCGCCCTCCGAACCGGCGCATCGGCCGCTGAATCCGATCTAGTGTCCCGAGTCCGAAGTTCGGAACAGTTGGGGGCGTGCGCCGAGCGAACTTCGGACTCGATCAGGACACCAGCAGGTCTTTGATTCTAGTGTGGTTTACGAACCTGAAGTTCGCCCACGCGCCCGCCCCAACGATCTGGCGAACTTCAGGTTCACCGCACTAGCGGATCTTCAGCACCAGGATCACCAGCAACGCCGAGAGGCCGAGGTGCAGCAGCAGGAAGCGCACCAGCACCTGGCTGTTCGACCAGCCCAGCTCCTTGCGGCAGTGGTCGTGCAGCGGAAAACGCACGTTGGCCAGCACGCGCACCTTCAGGAACCGGGTGATCGCCACCTTGACCAGCCCGGTGGCGCCGTTGAGCACGATCACCGAGCCGACCAGCAGCAGGAACAGCGGGTTGCCGGTGGCCACCACCAGCATGCCGATCAGAAGGCCCAGCGGGCGCGAGCCGGCGTCGCCCATCAGCACCGCGCTCGGCGGCGCGTTGTGCCAGAGGTAGCCTGAGACCGCGCCCACCATCAGGAACGCCATGATCGCCCAGTCGGCGCCCTGCGGATTGGTGGGAATGCTGAGGTGGGCGGCGACCACGTCGTTGCCGATCACCGCGTAGAGTAGGGCGCCCAGGATCAGGATCGCCGTGCTGGTGAGGCTTCCTGAGACCGCGTCCACCCCGTCCGAGCAGTTGGTGGCGTTGATCGAGAGCCAGATGAGGCCGCTCGCCAGCGGGATGGCGAGCCACGGCGCGAGCGGGATCGCCGCTTTCCAGCCCGGAAGCCATATGATCCAGTCGTGGAAGCCGAGCATGGCCATGGAGGCGGCCAGCGCCACCACCGCATCCATCACCGCCAACTGGTACTCGTTGAAGCCGCCGCGCCGGTCGTCCACGTACCCGACGCCCATGGCCGCCAGGATCATCGGCAGGGTGCGCAGACACAGCGCGTCGAAGCGGATGAAGATCAGCGACGCGACGCAGAAGATGCTGACGAAGATCAGGCCCGCGCTCACCGGCTTGCCGACGCTCTGCTCGGCGCCGACCGCGAACGCCCGGCCGCGGTCCCTCGGCAGCCGGTCCCATACTCTCGGCAGCAGCCACCAGGTGGCCAGCGCCGCCGCCGCGTAGCCCACCGCGGCCAGGAAGAAGAACGAGTTCAGAAGGCGGAGCGGACCCCAGATGTGGCCGAAGTTGACCGAGATCCAATTCAGCATGCCTGGACGTGGCTCCCCTCCGGGCGCGACTCAGGCCGCCACGCCCATACCCTGATTGGACCGCATGCGGCGGTGGCGCAAATGCGGCGGTGCGCGGCCTGTTCAGCCGAGCTCCGCGAGCCTAAACAGCGCACCATGCAGCACACCCAGCTCGGCCGCACCGGCCTTTCCGTCTCCCGGCTCTGTCTCGGCACCATGACCTTCGGCTTGCAATGCGAGGAGGACGTCAGCCGGTCGATCATGGACGCGGCGTCCGAGGGCGGGATCGACTTCTTCGACACCGCCGACGTCTATCCGCTCGGCGGGGGCGCCAACACGGTCGGGCGAACCGAGGAGATCGTCGGCGCCTGGCTTGCCGGGAAACGCCACGACTACATCGTCGCCACCAAGTGCGTCGGGCGCACCGGCCGCCGGGCCTGGGACCAAGGGATGAGCCGCAAGCACATCCTGGACGCCATCGACGCCTCGCTGCGCCGCCTGAAGACCGATTACGTCGACCTGTACCAGCTGCACGGCTACGATCCGACCACGCCGCTCGACGAGGCGCTGGCGGCGCTGGACACCGTCGTCGAGAGCGGCAAGGCCCGCTACGTCGGCGTTTCCAACTGGCCGGCGACCAAGGTGGCGCGAGGCCTCGGACGCGCCGAGCTGAAGGGCTGGGCGGGGATCGCCAGCGTGCAGCCGCGCTACAACCTGATCTTCCGCGCCTTCGAGCGCGACCTCTTGCCGCTATGCCGCGAAGAAGGCGTCGGGGTGATCCCCTACAATCCGCTGGCCGGCGGCATGCTCACCGGCAAGCACACGCCCGGCGCGCCGCCGGAGGGCACGCGTTTCACCCTCGGCACGGCGGGCGCCCGCTATCAGGAGCGCTACTGGCACGAGCGCGAGTTCGCCGCGGTTGAGGCGCTGAAGTCGGTCGCGGCCGAGGCCGGGATGCCGATGGCGACCATGGCGGTCGGCTGGGTGCTGGCCAATCCCGCGATCACCGCCCCGATCGTGGGCGCGAGCCGCCCCGACCAGCTCGCCGACAGCCTCAGGGCCGCCGGCGCGCCCATGCCCGCCGACCTGAAATCCAAGCTCGACGACCTGACCCACGAATGGCGCGCGATCGACGCGGACCGGTGACTTCTCCCCTCCCCCTCGAGGGAAGGGGCCGGGGGTGGGGGGCTCTCAGCGCGGAACCGAGGCCTGCGGTCCCGGGCGCCCAGGTCTTCCACTGCAGCCCCCCACCCCTAACCCCTCCCCTCGAGGGGGAGGGGAGCTGATGCGCTCCGCCATCGCCTCCCTCGCCCTCACCGACTTCCGATCCTACGACCGCGCGGAGCTGGCGCCGGCCGGGCGGAGCGTGTTCCTGTTCGGGGAGAATGGGGCGGGGAAGACCAACCTCCTGGAGGCGATCAGCTTCCTCTCGCCTGGTCGCGGCATGCGCGGCGCGGGTCTCGGCGAGGTCGGGCGCCGTTTGCCGGGCGAAAGCGCGGGACGGGCCTGGGCCATCTCGGCCGAGATCGTGAGCGGTGCTGGGGGCGAGGGCGTCGCGACCCGGGTCGGCTCCGGCGTCGAAACCCCGGACGCGACGCGGCGGCTGGTGCGGGTCGACGGCGCCCCTGCGCCGCCCGGCCGCCTCGCCGAGCACCTGCGGCCGCTCTGGCTGACGCCGGCGCAGGATCGTCTGTTCCTGGAAGGCGCGTCGGAACGCCGGCGCTTCCTCGACCGCCTGGTGTTCGCGGCCGAACCGATCCACGCCGCTCACGCCGGCGCCTACGAGCGGGCGCTGCGCGAACGCACCCGGCTGCTGGCCGAGGACGGTCCGGACCCGGTCTGGCTGACGTCCCTGGAGGCGCGGATGGCCGAAGCCGGCGCGCGGATAGCCGAGGCGCGCGCCACGACGTTGAGCGCGTTGCAGGCCGAGATCGACACGCGCGGCGGGCGTCCGTTCCCGCAGGCGATCCTGGGCCTCACCGGCGATTACGAGCGGATGGCGCTGAGCGGGGCGTCGCTGGCCGAGATCGAGGGGCGGTTGCGCGAGGCGCTGGCCGCCTCCCGGCTCCGCGACGCCGCCGCCGGACGGGCCTGGACCGGCCCGCATCGGGGCGATCTGGCGGTCGAGCACGCCCAGCGCCGGCGCCCCGCGGCCGAGTGCTCCACCGGCGAGCAGAAAGCGCTGATTTTGAACCTGGTTTTGGCGCAAGGGGCGCGGCTTTCGCGTGCAATGGCCCAGCCGAATCCTATATTATTGCTCGACGAAGTAGCGGCGCACCTGGACCCCGTCCGGCGCGCCGCCCTCGCGGAAGAAATCGAGGCGCTTGGCCTGCAGGCTTTCCTGACCGGCACGGACGAGGCGCTGTTCGATCCCCTGAAGGGACGGGCGCTCGGCGTGCATGTGGACGCCTCGCGCCTCGACCCCGTTGGACGAGTGGATGACTGACGAGCGAGACGACGACACGGGCGCCGCCGACTACGGCGCGGATTCCATCAAGGTCCTCAAGGGCCTCGACGCGGTGCGCAAGCGCCCGGGCATGTACATCGGCGACACCGACGACGGGTCGGGCCTGCACCACATGGTCTACGAGGTGGTGGACAACTCCATCGACGAAGCCCTGGGTGGCTGGGCCTCGCGCGTCGAGGTGATCCTCAACGCCGACGGTTCGGCCACCGTCAACGACGACGGCCGCGGCGTGCCCACCGACATCCACGAGGGCGAGGGCGTCTCGGCGGCCGAGGTCATCATGACCCAGCTGCACGCCGGCGGCAAATTCGACCAGAACTCCTACAAGGTGTCCGGCGGCCTGCACGGAGTCGGCGTTTCGGTCGTGAATGCGCTTTCGGCGTGGCTGAAGCTGACGATCTACCGGGGCGGGTTGAAGTATGAGATGAGCTTCGCGCACGGGGACCCGGTCTCGCCCCTGGCGGTGACCGGCGCCGCGCCGAAGCGCGAGAACGGCGAGTTCCTCACCGGCACGGAGGTGACCTTCCTGCCGTCGCCCGAGACCTTCGCCATCGTCGAGTTCGACCGCAAGACGCTGGAGCACCGCCTGCGCGAGCTGGCGTTCCTCAACTCAGGCGTCACCATCATCCTCAAGGACCTGCGGGGCGCCGAACCGTTCGAGGAGACGATGCGCTATGAGGGCGGCGTGGAGGCGTTCGTGCGCCACCTCGACAAGGCCAAGACGCCGCTCTTGAAGGCGCCGATCGTGGTCCGCGGCGAGCGTGAGAACGTCCAGCTCGACATGGCGCTGTGGTGGAACGACGGCTACCACGAGAACGTCCTCTGCTTCACCAACAACATCCCCCAGCGGGACGGCGGCACTCACCTGTCGGCGTTCCGCAGCGCGCTGACGCGCGTTGTCACCGGCTACGCCGAGAGCTCCGGCGCGGCCAAGCGCGAGAAGGTGACGCTGTCGGGCGAGGACGCCCGCGAGGGCCTCACCTGCGTGCTGTCGGTGAAGGTGCCCGACCCCAAGTTCTCCTCGCAGACCAAGGACAAGCTGGTCTCCTCCGAGGTGCGCCCGGCGGTCGAGGGCCTGGTGAGCGACGGGCTCAGCACCTGGTTCGAGGAGCATCCGGCCGAGGCCAGGCTGATTGTGCAGAAGATCGCCGAGGCCGCCGCCGCCCGCGAGGCCGCCCGCAAGGCCCGCGAGCTCACCCGCCGCAAGAGCGCGCTCGACATCTCCTCGCTGCCCGGCAAGCTCGCCGACTGCCAGGAGCGCGACCCGGCAAAGTCCGAGATCTTCCTGGTCGAGGGCGACTCGGCCGGCGGTTCGGCCAAACAAGCGCGCAACCGCGAGAACCAGGCGGTGCTGCCCCTGCGCGGCAAAATCCTCAACGTCGAACGGGCGCGCTTCGACAAGATGCTGGGCTCCGACCAGATTGGAACCCTGATCACGGCGCTGGGCGCCGGCATCGGGGCCGACGACTTCGATATCGACAAGATCCGCTATCACCGGATCATCGTGATGACCGACGCCGACGTGGACGGCGCCCACATCCGCACCCTGCTGCTCACCTTCTTTTACCGGCAGATGCCGCAGGTCATCGAGCGCGGGTATCTCTATATCGCCCAGCCGCCGCTCTATAAGGCGACCAAGGGCAAGTCGTCGCGCTATCTGAAGGGCGATCCGGAGATGGACGCCTTCCTGGTCGAGGAGGGCCTGGAGGGCGCGGAGCTCGACCTCTCCAACGGCGAGCGCATGACCGGCCGCGACCTCGAGGCGCTGGTGCAGTCGTGCCTCCTGGCGCGCACCGCCATCGAACGACTGGCCGCCCGCGCCCCGGCCCTCGCCATCGAGCAGGCGGCGCTGGCCGGCCTGATGGGCGACGCGCCCGATGTCGCGGCCGCGGCTCGCCGGCTCGACCTCTATGCGGAAGAAGGCGACGGAGCCTGGTCAGGCGAGGCCGGGGAGAACGGCTTCGTGTTCTCGCGGGTGAAGCGGGGCGTCACCGAGCGGATCGTCCTCGACGAGCTGCTTACCCATTCCACCGACGCCCGCCGCCTGGCCACCCGCGCCGCGCAGCTGGCCGAGACCTTCCCGGCGCCGGCCGTGTTCCGCCGCCGCGAGCGCTCCCAGACCATCCGCGGGCCGATGGACCTCGTCGAGGCGGTGTTCGAGTCGGGCCGGCGCGGTCTCACCATCCAGCGCTATAAAGGCCTAGGAGAGATGAACCCCGAGCAGCTGTGGGAGACCACGCTCGACTCCAACGCCCGCACCCTGCTGCAGGTGAAAGTGACCCATGCCGACGACGCCGACGGCATGTTCACGCGCCTGATGGGCGACCTCGTCGAGCCCCGCCGCGACTTCATCCAGGAACACGCGCTGGACGCCGAGGTGGATGTTTAACGGCCCGATGCGGCAGTCCTCGTCGGCGACGATACCGAAAGGGGCGACCGGTGGCCCGGGCGGCTGAATCGCCGGGTGGGCAGGCGCTGCTCGAGGCGGCCTTGGAGCACTACAAATCCGGCCGTCGCGAGGAGGCCGAGACCGGGTTCCGCCGCGCGATCGCCGAGGCGCCGGGCGAGCCGACGGCTCTGTTTCTGCTCGGCCTGGT
The DNA here is from genome assembly GCA_035504785.1 of Caulobacteraceae bacterium. Taxonomy (GTDB): domain Bacteria; phylum Pseudomonadota; class Alphaproteobacteria; order Caulobacterales; family Caulobacteraceae; genus Acaudatibacter. The sequence continues at coordinate 8,019 of DATJRL010000315.1, read as the reverse complement.
GCGCTTCGAAGCCGGCGACGCCGAAGAGGCCACGCAGCTGCTCGAGCAGGTGGTCGCCCTCCGACCGGACCACTCCCAGTCCTGGCTCACCCTGGCCAACATGCGCCACTGGCGCGGCGATTCAGCCGGCGCGGCCGAAGCCTATCGGCGGGTGACCCGGATCGAGCCGGACCACGCCGCCGCCTTGACCGGCCTCGCCCACACCCTGTTGTCCAGTGGCGACGAGACCGGCGCCCTGGCGGCGGGCGAAGCCGCCATCGCGCTCGCGCCGGCCGACGCCGCCGCGCAACTGGCGCTGGCGGCGGTGCTGGCGAACCTGGGCCGCCCCAGCGAGGCGGCGGCGGCGTACGGGGTGGCGGCGAGCCTGAATCCAGACGACGCCACGGCCCAGATCGGCCTCGCCGTGGCGCTGTTGCAGCTGAACCAGCCCGAGCCGGCTCAGGCCAGCGCCGAACGCGCCGTCGTGCTGGATCCGAACGTCGCCCTGGCCTGGTTCACCCTGGGCACGGCGCTGCGCGCACGCGGCCGGTTCGCCGCCGCGACGCCGGCGCTGGAGCGCGCCGTCGCCCTCGATCCCGATCGAGCGGCCGCTCACGCCAGCCTGGGCGCCGTCTATCTGGAGCTGGACCGCCTCGGCGACGCCGAAATTCACCTCCTGCATGCGCTGCAATTGAGTCCGGACGACACGGAGCCGCACGCCAGCCTCAGCACGCTCTATTGCCGGGCGGATCGGTTCGAGCAGGCGCGCGGCCATGCCGAGGCGGCGCTGGCGCTGGACCCGAGCCTGAGCACGCCGCGCCAGAACCTGGCCGGGATCCTGGCCCGCGAAGGCCGGGACGAAGAGGCGAAGCGCCACCGCGACCTGGCCTTCGCCGAGCGCAATCTATCCGTGGCTTCCGCGCCCGATCCGATCTTGCGGGTGCTGATGTTGACCACCACCGACAGCGGCAACATGCCCGACCGCTACCTGTTGCCCGCCGAGCGCTTCACGCGGATCTACTGGTTCATCGAATATGCGCAGCCGGACCAGGCGAAGGATCTGCCGCCGCACGACGTGGTGTTCAACGCGATCGCCGACGAGGACGCGGCCGGCCCCACGGCAGCGCCCGTGGCCCGGTTCCTGGAATCCTGCACCCTGCCCGTGTTCAACCGGCCAGACCGGGTGTCCCGCACGCGCCGCGACCTGGCGCCGTCGCTGTTCGACGGGATCGAAGGGTTGGTGACGCCCCAGGTGGCCCGCATCAGGCGCGAGGCGCTGGCCGACCACGGTCCGGTCCGTGCGATCCAGCGCGCCGGCGCGCCGACGCCGCTGCTGGTCCGCCCGATCGGCTCGCATGGCGGGCATCGCCTGGCGCTGGCGAGGTCCGACGCGGAGGTCGCCGAGGCGGCCGCCGCCGTGATTCCCGGTCGCGATCACTATGTGACCGCCTTCCACGACTTCCGCTCAGCCGACGGGCTCTACCGCAAGTATCGCATGATCTACGTCGACAGGCGGCCCTACCCCTACCATCTGGCCGTCGGCCCCGACTGGATGGTCCACTACGACTCCTCCGGCACGGCCGAGCACCCAGATCGGCGGGACGAGGAGCGTCGCTTTCTCGAGGACCCGGAGGCCGCCCTGGGACCGCTGGCCATGGGCGCCATCCGGGCCGCGGGCGCGCGGCTGGACCTGGACTTCTGCGGCATCGACTTCTCGGTGCTGCCGGACGGGCGGGTGCTGTTGTTCGAAGCCAACGCCACCATGCTCGTCCACCGAGAGCCGGCCGAAGGCCCGCTGGCGTACAAGAACGCCTACGTCGAACGCATCGTGGACGCCTTCCAGGCGATGCTCATCCGGGCGGCGTCCAACTAGCGATCCTTCCCCCGCTTGCGGGGGAGAGCGGCGAGCCGCGCTTAGCGCGCTCCGCCGATGGGCGAAGTCTAACCGAGCCCCCCTTGTCGCTGGGCTTCGCCTTCGCGACGTTCCCCCCGCTAAGCGGGGGAAGTATTGGATCTCGCGGCCGCGATCGTGGCCGGCCGGCCGTCGTCCAATTCGGCGCCACGACCCACGACCCCCAGCACCGCCGCGCCGTAATGCTCCAGCTTGGCCTCGCCCACGCCGCTGATCTGGCGGAGCGCGGCGAGGCTCGTCGGTCGTTCGCGGGCGATCTCGGCGAGGGTGCGGTCGGCGAAGATCACGTAAGGCGGCACGGACTGCCGCCTGGCCTCGTCGCGGCGCCAGGCGCGCAAGGCCTCGAACAGCGGCAGGTCGGCCTCGGTCATCTCGAGCGGCGCGCCGCCGCGGCGCTTGCGTGGGCGGCCGGAGCGGGTGGTGAGGTCGAGCGGCTCCAGCGCTCGGCGCATCGTCACGCGGCGCTCGCCGCGATAGACCGCCCGCACGGCCGCCGCTTCGCCCAGCCCGATCACCGGACGGCCGTCGTTGGGGTCCTCCGAGAGCAGGCCCTCGAAAAGCAGCTGATCGATGAGGCCACGCCAGCCGGCCGGGCTGAACTCGCGGCCGACGCCGAAGGTGGAGAGCGCCGCCTCGAAATCGCTCACCTCCTTGGTCTTGCCGAGCAGGTGGTCGACGATGCGCCCGCGCCCCAGCCGTCCGCCCATGCGGTGCACGGCCGAGAGCGCCTTCTGCGCCGCCTCGGTGGCGTCGACACCCGCGACCGGCGCGAGGCAGATGTCGCAGAGACCGCAGGGTTCGGCGCCGTCCTCGCCGAAATAGCGGCGCACGGCGGCGGCGCGGCAGCCGGTCCCTTCCAGCATGGCGTAGAGCTGGCGCGCCTTGCGCACCTGCACCTGGGCCACCTCGTCCGGCAGGCCGCGCGAGGCGATCCGGCGCATCGCCCAGGCCATGTCGGCGGGCGAATAGAGCGTGATCCCCTCGGCCGGGGCGCCGTCGCGGCCGGCGCGACCCACCTCCTGCCAGTAGGCCTCGATTGAGGCCGGCGGGTCGGCGTGGATCACGAAGCGGACGTCCGGCTTGTCGATGCCCATGCCGAAGGCGATGGTCGCCACCATCACCGCTTCGTCCTCGGCCAGGAACCAGGCGAGCCGGTCGGCGCGCGTCCGCCGCTCCAGCCCGGCGTGATAGGCCTTCGCCGCCACGCCCTCGGCCGCCAGCGCCGCCGCCAGCGCCTCCGTGGCTTCGCGCGTCCCGGCGTAGACGATGCCCGAGCGACCGGGCCGGGCCTTCACCAGGTCGACGATGTGCTTGTGACCCCGCGGCTTGCGCTCGGCGAACAGGGCCAGCTCCGGCCTGGCGAAACTGGCGACGAATTCGCGGGCGTCCTCCAGGCGCAGCTGGGTGCGGATGTCCTCGCGGGTGCGGGCGTCGGCCGTGGCGGTCAGCGCCAGGCGCGGGACGCCGGGATAGAGCTCGGCAAGGCGGCCGAGGGCGCGGTAATCGGGGCGGAAGTCGTGCCCCCACTGGCTGACGCAGTGGGCCTCGTCGATGGCGATCAGCGAGAGTTCGCGCCCCCGCAGCCGGTTCAGCACCCCGCCGTTCATCAACCCTTCCGGGGCGACGTAGAGCAGGTCCAGCGCGTCGGCTTCGATCCGCCGCCACGTCTCCTCGCGCTCAGCCGGATCGAGGTTCGAGTCCATCCGCGCCGCCGCGACGCCCGCCTGCTTCAGCGCCTCCACCTGGTCGCTCATCAGCGCGATCAAAGGCGAGACCACCAGCGCCACGCCGGGCCGCAGCAGCGCCGGCACCTGGTAGCAGACGCTCTTGCCGCCGCCCGTGGGCAGCACCGCCAGCGCGCTGCGCCCCGCCAGGGCCTCGGCCACCACGCCGGCCTGCAGTCCGCGGAAGTCGGCGTGCCCGAACACGCGGCGCAGCACCGCGCGAGCTTCGTCGAGGTCGGAGGTCACGCGCCAGCTATGGCCGAGGCGTTGAGTCTAGACAATAGCCATGTAGATGGCTATCTCAGACCGCATGGCGCAATACTCGGTTGCTGAGGCCAAAAACAACCTTCCCAAGCTGTTGGCGCGCGCGCAGGCCGGCGAGGAGGTGACGATTACAAAACGAGGTAAGCCTATCGCGCATCTCGTCGCCGCGGCGCCGCGCGCCATGAGCATCGACCTCGAGTGGCTGGACCGCGTGCGGGTGAAGCCCAGCGACCCCAGCCTGGATTTCACGCAGATCATCCGTCAGATGCGCGACGAGGGATACTAGGCAGCTGGCCGCCTACATCGACACGAGCGTCCTTGCGTCCATCATAGTCGAGGATGCGCATACCGAGCGCGTTCGTCTTTGGTTGCCGACGGCGGCCGGACGACTGACGCTTAGCGACTGGACGGTTACGGAGTTCACGTCGGCGGTAGGCGCCGTCCAACGCGCCGGGCGCATGACGGCCGACGAACGGCAGGCTGCGGAGCGCGCGGTCGATGCGTGGGTTGCTCGGAGCGGCGCCGCTTTGCCCGTGTTGTCCGAGGATATACGCCAAGCACGCTCGCTCATGACCGCAACCGCTCAGGCGCTGAAAGCGCCCGACGCCCTCCACCTAGCGATCGTCCGGCGGACCGGCGCCACGCTCGCCAGCCTGGACACCGGCATGCGCCGCGCCGCCGCCGATCTAGGCGTCGCGTTGGAGACAATCTGACGCGTTAACCGTCCTTCACCCTTCCTCAATCGGCTGGAGCGTCCCATGCGGTTCGGCTAAGAGCGCGCGTTAGGGGACGGGCGCGCTTCGCTTCGAAGCCGACGACAACGCGAACCGACGGACGAGCATGGCGAGAAGTCCCACGCCCCCCCGGCCCAAGCGCGGGCCGCTTGCCGCCTTCCTTTACTGGTCCATGGTGCTGGGGGTCTGGGCGGCGATCTTCGTCGTGGCGTTCCTGGCGGTCTTCGCCCGCGACTTGCCCGACACCTCGAGCCTCGGCAAGGTCCAGCGCCAGCCCTCCATCACCTACCTCGACCGGTCGGGGGCGCTGGTGGCCGTGCGGGGCAGCGAGGAAGAGCAGGCCGTCGATGTCGACCAGCTGCCGCCCTACGTGCCCGCCGCCTTCATCGCCATCGAGGATCGCCAGTTCTATCACCACTTCGGCTTCAACCCCTGGGGCATGATCCGCGCCGAGGTCTACAATCTCACCCACCGCGGCCAGGCGCTGCAGGGCGGCTCGACCATCACCCAGCAGCTGGCCAGAAACCTCTTTCTCACCCCCACGCAGTCCATCCGACGCAAGGTGCAGGAGCTGATCCTGGCGGTCTGGCTGGAGACCAAGTTCTCCAAGAAGCAGATCCTGGGGATGTACTTGAACCGGGTGAACTTCGGCGGGGGCGCCTACGGCATCGAGGCGGCGAGCCAGCGCTACTTCAACCACCCGGCCTCCCAGCTGACCCTCGGCGAGGCGGCGCTGCTGGCCGCCACCATGAAAGGCCCCTCGCGCTACAACCCCGCCGCCAACTCCGATCGCGCCGCCCGTCGCGCCACCGAGGTGCTCAACGCCATGGTCGAGACCGGCGCGATCACCCCGGCCCAGCGCGCCGCCGCCTTCGCGACGCCGGTGCACGTGTCCGCGACCCTCGCCAGCCAGCGCGCCCAGTACTTCACCGACTGGCTCGACGGCCAGGTGAGGGCGCTGCTCGGTCACGATCCCACCGAGGATCTGGTGGTGGAGACCACCCTCGACCTGCCGATCCAGGCGGCGGCGGAAGCGGCGGTGGCGCAAGGCGTCGCCGCGCACGCCGACCAGGGCGTGCAGCAAGCCGCCCTGGTGGCGCTCGACGGGGAAGGGCGCATTCGCGCCTACGTCGGCGGGGAGTCCTACGCCGACAGCCAGTTCGACCGCGTGACGCAGGCGCAGCGCCAAGCCGGCTCGTCGTTCAAGCCCTTCGTCTACCTCACCGCCATGGAGGCCGGGCACACGCCGAGCGAGCCGGTGGTGGACGAGCCGATCACCATCGGCAATTGGCAGCCGAAGAACTACACCGGCAAATACCTCGGCCCGATCACGCTGGAGACGGCGCTCGCGCAGTCGATCAACACCGTGGCGGCGCGGCTCGCCAACGAAGTGGGCACCAACAACGTCGCCGCGACCGCGCACCGCCTGGGCATCGCCTCCCAGATCCAGACCGATCCCTCGATGGCGCTGGGCGCGGTGGAGGTGACGCCGCTGGAGATGGCCGAGGCCTATGACGCCTTCGCCAATGGCGGCTATCGGGTGCAGGCGTACGGGATCGAGCGCATCCGCACGGCCTCGGGACAGGTGCTCTACGACCACAGCCTCGATAAGCCGTCGCCGCAGGCGGTGATCGGCCAGCCGGCGCTGGCCGAGATGACCGAGATGCTGCGCCAGGTGGTGGCGTCCGGCACCGGCGGGCGGGCGAAGGTCGCCGGCTACGACCTCGCCGGCAAGACCGGCACCACCAGCGATTACCGTGACGCCTGGTTCATCGGCTACACCGGCGGCTTCGTCGCCGCGGTCTGGGTCGGGCGCGACGACAACACCCCGATGAAGCGGGTCACCGGCGGCGCGGCGCCGGCCGAGATCTGGCGCAACTTCATGGTCGTTTCGCTGCCCCGCCTGCAGGCCCAGGCCATTCCCGGCGGCGATCTCCCCGCCACCCAGCCCGACGTAATCGGAAACATGCTGCAGAACGATCAGACGACGGGTCCGGCCCAGCCGCCCGTCCCCGACGAGGCCCCGCCGACGCAATCCGACCCAGCCTCGCCGCCAACCTGACCGCTCCTCGCCGTGTAGCGAAAGCGGAACGAGGGAGGTGGCGCGCCCCCGGGGTCCGACCGGAGGTCGGCCCGAGGACAGGCTACGCGCGATGTAGGGGGCGTGCGACGGTCGCCCCCTCCACCATGCTGCGCATGGTCCGCCTCCCCCGCTGGCGCGGGTGAGGCGTGGTCAAGCGCCAAACCCGTGCAGCTTCGCCCCTTCCGTCCGCAACCAGCCGCGGTGCGGGCGTTCGTCGCCGACGAGGCGGCGGACCTCGGCCCAGAACCGTGGACCGTGGTTGGCCTCGATCAGGTGCGCGCATTCGTGGGCGGCGACGTAGTCGGCCACCGCCGGCGGGGCCAGGGCGAGCCGCCAGGAAAGCCGGATCGAGGCGGCCTGGCGCGGCCCGGCCGGGGTGCACGAACCCCAGCGGGTGCGGGCGTCGATCAGGCTGAAGCGTGGGGCCGCCACGCCCAGCACGCCGCAGTGACGCTCGAGCCGAGACCCGAACCACGCCTTCGCCTCGCGCTTGACGATCCCGATCACCGCCGCGGCGTAGGCGGCGTGATCCGCGCCGTAGGGCAGCCGCGCCCCACGCTCCCAGTCATCCGCCTCGATGGCGGCCCGGCCCGGCGCGCGGACGAGCCGGCAGGGCCGGCCGAACAGGATGATCGCCAGGCCAGGCGCCAGCCGCGTCGGCGGCGTCAGCTCGGCGGCGCGTTCGGCGATCCAGAGCCGGCGCTCCTGCGCGAAGGCGGCGGCCTCGCCGAGGCGGCGCACGGTCGGCGCGACCGCCAGCACCTCGCCCTTCGCCCGGTCCACGCGCAGCGAGACCCGCCGCGCCCGCCCGCTCACGGTCAGCCGCACGGCGACCTGGCCGACCTGGATCACATCCCCGTCCGTGTGTCGAATCGCGCGCTGGAACATCCCCCAACAGCTACGGTGTCGGCGCTCCGGGGAGAAATCACGATCCTTGGCCGAGCGCCGGCGCGCCGCTAGAAGCGCCCGCATGCCCAGCCTCGTCGAACGCCTCGGCTACGCACCCGACGCCCGCCTCGTCATCGTCAACTGCGACGATATCGGCTCCAGCCACGCCGCGAACCTCGCTTCGCTGGAGGCGATCGAGGAGGGCGTCGCCACCAGCGCCACGCTGATGGTCCCCTGCCCCTGGGCGCTGGAGGCGGCGCGGATGTTCCGGGGCAAGGACGTCGGCGTGCATCTGACCCTCACCGCCGAGTACCCCGGCTATCGCTGGCGCTCGCTGACTGGCGCGGCCTCGCTGCATGACGCCGAGGGCTTCCTGCCGCGCACGTCGGCCGAGGTGTGGGCGAGGGCCGACGTCGCCGACGTCGCGCGCGAATG
>DATJRL010000314.1:0-4781 GCA_035504785.1 Caulobacteraceae bacterium | reverse complement strand
TCCATCGAGCCAAGCGATGCCAACGGCCTGCCCGCCACCTGCCAAGTGATGACCGAACGGCCTGTGACCGTCCGCCGCGATCGCATCGGCCGCCGGATCGGCCGCCTCAGCGCCGCCGACATGGCGCGGGTGGGCGTGGCGCTGGCGTTCGTGATGGGCCCGCCGACTGATTGGCGCGGCATCCGCCGTTTATCCACACGCGCGAATGTCGCGCCGGCCGGACGTCAGGAACTCGGATGATGAAAACGATCACGCCCATTGTGCTGACGCTGCTGGGCGCGGCGGCGGCGTTGGCGAGCCAGGCTGCCGCGAAGCCGTCTGTGACCGAAGTCTGGGGTGGGCGCGAGGTGGTGGTGCACGTGCCGGATCAGATGCCGCCGATGGGGGCGCGGGCCCTCGTGGTCGTGTTGCACGGAGGCCTGGGCAACGCCGACCGCATCGCCGGCAAGCAAGGCGGCGTGCAGTCCGAGAGCGCCATGAACCTGGACGTGGAGGCCGACGCCGACGGCTTTATCGTGGCCTATCTGAACGGCACGCCCGTGACCCGGATGCTCGGGCCCCGCTTCCTCGGTTGGAATGCGGGTGGCGGCTGCTGCGGCGTGCCGGCCCAGGAGAACGTGGACGATGTCGCCTATGTCACCGGCGTCGTCGACGAGCTGGCGCGGCGATATGGGGTGGACCGCCGTCGGGTCTACGGCCTGGGCCATTCCAACGGCGCCATGATGGTCCAGCGGGTCATCTGCGAGACGCCGGTGCTGGCGGCCGGCGTGGCGATCTCCGGGCCACTCAATCTCGACACGCAGAGCTGCCCGGGCGCCAAGGGCCGCCGGATCTTGGCCATCCACGGGTCGGACGATCGCAACGTGCCGCTGAATGGCGGCGTCGGCCCGCTCGGCCTCTCTCGCGTCGCCTATCGACCCGAGGCCCAGTCGCGCGACGCCATGGTCCGCTCGGGCGCGACGTACACTTTGGACATCCTCCCCGGCGTGGACCACGCCCTGCCCCACATCGCGGCGTCCATCCAGGCCCGCGATGGGACCACGCTGGCGCACAAGGTTGCGGGCTTCTTCGGACTGACGCCCGGACAACCTCAATAGCCGCTACAACTTTGCCTGCCGCGCTTTCAGATCATCCTCGCCGCAGCCAAAGCGCGGATGCAAGACAGGAACGCGCCCGTCGCCCTGTGTTAGAGAAACCCCGGGCGGCCCCACAATTTGTCGTTTGAAGACCGGGCCGCGCAGCGCGACGTTGTCAGTCAGCAATGGAGGTGCGCCATGAGTGAGTTCGGGGTCGCCGATCGGGTTGTGGGCGCGAAGCCTTATGTGCCGCCGCTGCAGCGCACCAAGGGTCAGCCGCCGCCGATCGCGGCGCATGGCGGGCTCTCGTACATGTCGTTCGACCGCAATGGCGACGCCGGGACCGCCGAGGCGCTCAAGGACGCGCTGGCCGAGATCGCCACCGGCGAGAGCCAGCGCCTCATCGACCGGATCGCGAGTGCGCCGCCAGGGCCGATCGAGACCCCCTGGGGCCCGGCTTTCCGCAGTTACGACGAGTGCCTGGCGCACATCCGCGCGACCGGCATGAAGGCGCCGGAAGGCGGCGTCGCCCTGCCGCTGCCCTACACCGCGCACGAGCGGCCGACCTACTCGGTGGTGACGTCCAACGCCGTCTGGCGCGACCCGTCGCGCGCCGACCTCGTGCCGGTGCTGCGCCAGAACGAGAAGGACAACGGCCGGCGCGACCTCTACTTCCCGCAGGTGCTGCGCGATGCGCGCCGCATCGGCGAATACCATCCGGGCCTGTCGCCGCAGAGCCCCGAGTGCATGGACCGGCTCGGCGTCTCGCTGGCGCACCTTCGGTCCAAATGCTCGAACTTCTACGACTCGGCCGAGGTCGAGCGTGTCTACTACCCCGAGATCGAGCAGCTGCTGCTGGACTTCTTCCCCGGCGCCACCGACGCGCTGGTCTACAACCACGACGTCTTCAACAAGGACTACGACGGCGATCCGCGAGAGGACCAGGACGCCAAGAACCCCGGCGTGAACCGGGGTTACGCCAACATCGTCCACAACGACCTGAACGACAACAGCGGGCGCGTGCGCTGCCGCGAGCTGCTCACCCGCAACCTGCGCAACTTCGGCCGCGAGCAGCACTACTCGGAAGAAGAAGCCGACCGGAAGATGTCGCGCCGGTTCATGTCGATCAACCTGGCCAAGCCGATGGAGACGGTGGAGCAATACCCGTTCGTGCTCTGCGCCTGGCCCTCCTTCGCCGACCAGCCGTACATCACCAACTACCGCATCTACGACGACCGCGTCGGCGAGACCCAGCGCTTCACCTACCGACCGGAGCACCAGTGGTACTGGTTCCCGCACCAGACACCGACCGAGGTCTCGATGCTGAAGTGCTACGACTCCGAGACCGACGGCTCGGTCTCGCGCTGGTCGTTCCACACCGCCTGCGTCGACCCCACCGCCCCCGCCGACGCCCGCTGCCGCAAGAACGTCGTCGTCCGCTCGTTCGTGTTCTTCTAGAGAGTGTCGAAGTTGGACAACATCAGCCCGTCACCCCGGACAAGCCCCCGACTTTATCGGGGGCGCTGATCCGGGCCGGAAGCGCCGCCACCGAGCTGGAGTTCGTCTAGGAACCGGACCGTCCGGCCCCGGATCGGCCTTGCGGGCCGTCCGGGGTGACGTTTTGGGATCAGGCTGAGGCGCCCATCCTTCCCCCTCTGGGCTCCTCTGGGGGAAAGCGGGGCGTCGTGCGGAGCACGCGACGCCGATGGGGAAGTCCCCAAACAACGAGGCGGCGCGAGCGCCCCCTATCAGCCGCTCCCTCAAGACGGGCTGGGGTTCAGGGCGATCCAGACGCCGAACAAGGCCAGCAGGGCCGAGCGCCGACCAGGGTCCAATAGGTTCGGGGGTTTCCGGCGCGCGTGATCGAGCCGCCCGAGGTCAGGACGCCGCCGCGGAGGACAGCGAGCCGACGCAGACCGCCGCCGACGCGGCCATGATCCATCCGGACTCCGCGTCTTGTCCCTGAACCTGCTGTCCGGGAAGGAGAGCGACCGCCGGTCGCAGCACGGTCGCCAGCGCGAAGCCCGCCTCGCCGAACGCGGTGCTCATTGCGGCCTCCCCACCGATGTAGCGGGCATATAAGCGCGGCCGCGGCAAGGCGGCAAGCTCGATGCTCTCGGCCGCCCACTTGCGCGGCGCTTTAGACTCTCTAACACTCCGCCCCATTCAAATGACTGTTTGACGCCGAGGCCCTTAAGTGTCCGAGAGCGCCGTTCCACCCGCCCCCGACATCGACCCAGATCGGGACCCCGAGCGCGAAGCCGCGACCAAGGCGCAGGTGCTCGCGGCGGCGGAGCGGCTGTTCGCGCTGCATGGGTTCCAGAACGTCTCGGTACGCGACATCACCGCCGAGGCGGGCGTGAACCTCGCCAGCGTCAACTACCATTTCGGCTCCAAGGACGCGCTGCTGTTCGAGATCTTCCGGCGGCGCACGGCCGAGCTGAACCGCGAGCGGGCCCGGATGCTGCATGAGGCGGACGACCGGCATGGGGGCAAGCCGCCGGTGCGCGAGATCCTGCAGGCGCTGTTCGAGCCGCCGATGCGCTGGTCGAAGCCCGACTCGGAGCGGCGGATCAGCGTGCAGTTCATCATCCGCGCCCGCAGCGAGGGCACCGAGGCGATGCGCGAGGTGCTGCGCACCGACGTCTCCCACCTGCGCCGCTTCGCCGACGCGCTGATGGCCGCCCGCCCGGAGCTGGCGCCCGAGGACGTCTACTGGCGACTGCATTTCTGCTTGGGGATGGTCCACAACAACCGCTTCGCCGAGTTCGACCGCCTGCACACCCTCTCCGACGGCCTGACCCGCGAGAGCGACACCGACGCGTTGCTGCGCCGGATGCTGGACTTCGCCGAGGCGGGATTCCTGGCCTGAGTCCCCCGTCTGGGGCGATCGCGCCCGTAACGCCGGAGGATTCAGGCCCTCCGGGCCAGAGGCGGTCTCCGGGCGAGGGTTCCCTGGCTCCCGAACGGGGGAGGGGGATCCTACTCTTCCGGCGTCTCGGGATCGTCGTCGGGGGGGCCGGGTTCGAAGATCAGGAGGTCGCCTGGCTGGCAGTTCAGTTCGCGGCAGAGGGCGTCCAGGGTGGAGAAGCGGACGGCGCGCGCCTTGCCGGTCTTCAGGATCGACAGATTGGCGATGGTCACCCCCACCCGGTCGGCGAGCTCGGTGAGCGACATGCGCCGCTCCAGCAGGATGCGGTCGAGGTGGACGCGGATGGGCATGCCGGCGGCCGCGGCCTAGATGGTCAGTTCCGCGTCGCGGCGCAGGCGCGCGCCCTCGCGGAAGACCTCGGCCAGGACGAACACCACCAGCACCGCGAACCACGGCGTCAGATTGATGTTGATGTCGGCGTACGGATCGGCGTGCAGCACGAAGCGGCCCAGCGCGCCGAAGATGTAGCCGTCGAATTCGAGCAGAGCCAGGCAGAGCCCGATGACGCGCAGGCGCCGTACGTTGTCCGGGTGGAACGGATCGCCGGCGATCATCGCGCCGAAGATGCGGCGCAGGCGCTGCACGATCACCGTGACGCCGATCAGGTAGAGCTCGCGGCCGAACACCATCAGCGCCGCCACCAGGCCGGGCGGATGGCCCATGAAGCTCATCTGTGCGGAGATTCTGGGCGGCAGGATCTGCGGATCGAAGCTGATCAGCAGCAGGCCCAGGATCACGACGGCGATCACCACCACCGAGGCCCACAGGACGTA
>DATJRL010000313.1:0-5302 GCA_035504785.1 Caulobacteraceae bacterium | reverse complement strand
CGCCGGGCAACATCTCGCTGTCGCTGATGGACGACTTCGCCAAGATGGTGCGCCGTCAGCTGCAGCCGGCCTGAGCCTCAGGCGGCGAGCTTGCGCCCGGACTCCGTCCGCGCGGCGCGCTGTTCGGCCAGGATGGCGATGTCGGCCTCGTGCGGCAGCCCTAGCGCGCGCAGCATGGTCTCGCGACCGGGACCGGCCCTGGGCGGATAGCCCGCGCGGTTGCGCTTCTTGCCCCGCGCCCAGTAGCCCAGGATCTTCAGGAAGTTGCGGGGCCGGCGCAACCAGGCGTTCGGAGGCTCGAGCATGTGGAAGCCGCGCATGCTCTCGCGCAGCAGATCGGTGTCGAACCGGATCGCCGCCGTCACCCCGTCCACCACGAAACTCCGCAGCACCTTCTCGCGCAGCGTCGGCTTGTAGCCGGGGGTCAGCGCCTGTTCGGCCCGCTGGATCGCGTTGCGGTCCTGCGAGCGCATGGCGAGGTAGTAGGGCCGCAGCTCCTCGTGCAGGCGCCGGTGGTAGGCGAGCAGGCGCGCGGCCGGATCGGCGCTCTCGGCCAGCACATCGCGGATCATGTAGGCCTCCACCGCCGCCAGCGAGCAGCCCCGGCCGTAGAGCGGGTTGGTGCGGATCAGGCAGTCGCCGACCGCGAAGAAGCCCAGCACCGACGGCTCGCCATCGCGCGCCAGGTCGCGCCAGCGGCCGTGCAGGTCGCCCATGCCGAACACCCGGCTGGTCGGCTCAGCCTGCTCGTCGTTGCACCAGACCTTCAACCCCGGCAGGTTGTCGATCATCCTGTCCCACATCTCCGGCCGGACGATCGCCTTGCGCAGCTCGTATTCGATCTCCGGCGCGCACATCGTCACCGAGAAGCAGTTGTTGTCGCCGGGAAACACCCCGAACTTCAGGTAGCCCAGGTCGCCGCCGGAGGGTGGGTTGCCCTCGCGGGGCGGCTCGTGCTTGCCGGGCTTCAGTCGGTAGTGACGGGTGAAATAGAGGATGCCGGCGGTCTCGCTCTCCTCGTCGATCGGCGCGCCTTCCTCGATCAGCTGCTCGATGGCCGAGCTAGTGCGGCCGCCGGCGTCGATGACGATCGGCGCGCGCAGCGCCTCGCCCCCGCTCTCCGGCGCCAACTGTACGCCCACGACCTTCAGCATGCCCGATCCGTCGCGCTCGATGATCAGACTGCGGACCATCGCGCCGCTGCGGATGGTCACGTTCGGCAGCGCCTCGACGTAACGGCGCATCACCAGCTCCAGCGTCGTGCGCCGGCTGGTGAGCAGGGTGAACTCGGCGTCCACGGGCTTGGCGACGTACTTCGCCTTCTGGGCTGGCCAGAGCATGCTCTCGAAGCCCAGCTCGCGCACGCCCGTCTCCAGCAGCGCCTCGCGCAGGGCCGGATGGTCGGACTTGATGATCTTGCCGAGCCTTGCCAGGAAGGCGTGGCTCTGTCGCAGGTGACCCACGCCGCGCCGGTTCCAGCTGCGGAAAGCCTCGTCGGCGTCGCCCGACGGGGGTTCGGCGTCGCGCTCGAGCAGCGTCACCTGGCGACCGGTCGGCCCCAGCGCCAGCGCGCTGCAGAGCCCCGCAATGCCGGCTCCGATCACCAGTACGGCCTCGTCCATCCATCGCTCCGCCGCGGGACGCCCGGGATGCATGTTCCCGGCCAACTTCCCCGCGCCCGGAGCAGTTGATCCAGGCTTCCGTCGCGTCGCGCAACTCCACCTTGGCTGTCCCGGCCGATTGCCAGGAGACCGAGCCGAGCCGATGGTGGCCTCGGCAGTTCGAGGAGCGGATATGAAAGACCTGGTAGGCAAGACCGCGTTCATCACCGGCGCGGCGTCGGGCATCGGCCTCGGGGTGGCCACGCGCCTCGCCCAGGCGGGGGTGAAGGTGATGATGTGCGACATCGAGCGCCAGGCGCTGGAGAACGCCGTCGCCGAGTTGAAGCGCACCAACGCCGACGTCGATTCCGTGGTGGCGGACGTCTCGCTGAAGGCGGAGTTACAGGCGGCGGCGGACGCGACGCTGGCGCGCTACGGCGAAGTGCACATCGTCCACAACAACGCCGGGGTCGCCGGCGGCGGCGCCTACGACGCCTGGACCGACGCCGGCTGGAACTGGACCATCGGGGTCAACCTGATGGCGGTGGTCTGGGGCTGCGAGATCTTCGGCCACCTGATCGAACGGCATGGCCAGGGCGGCCATATCGTCAACACCGCCTCCATCGCCGGTCTCATCTCCGGGAGCGGAAACGCCTACAACGTGACCAAATACGGCGTCGTCGCGCTCTCGGAGGGTTTGCGCGTCGAACTCGCCCCGCGCGGCATCGGCGTCTCGGTGCTGTGCCCGGGCTTCATCCGCACCCATATCGTCGACTCGCATCGCAACCTGCCGGAGCGCTTCGCCGGCGCCCGACCCGCCCAGTTTCCCGTGCAGCCGGCGCAGGCCCCGATCGAGACCTGGCTCGGCAACGTCCGAGCCCGCATCGAGGGCGGCATCGACCCGCTCTACGTCGGTGAGTTGGTGCGCGAGGGGATCGAGGGCGACTGGCCCTACATCTTCACCGACAACGAGTTCGAACCGGCCATCGAAGCGCGCTTCGCCGGCATCAAGGCCGGCTTCGACCGTGTCCGAGGCCGCATTCCGCCGCGCTGAGCGGCGCGGCGCCCGCTGCGTTCCTTCCCTCCCCGCAAGGGGAAGGGAGCGCAACACGCCGTCCCGGGCGTCTAGAACCAGTAGTCGGCGACGCGGCGGCCGTCGCGCGGCAGGTCGTCGAACGTGTCGAGGCCGTCGAAGTGATTTATCGGGATCGCCTCCACCGCCTCCGGCTGTTCGGCGAGGCGCAGGTTCACGGCGATCCGCCGGCGTCCATCGGCCCCAGCCTGGACTGCGCGCCAATAGGCGACGCACCCGCAGGTCGGGCAGAAGTTGAAGGTGATCTCGCGACCGCGCGCGTAAGCCGTGGTCGGGCCGGAGACCTTGATTCCGTGGTCCTCGTAGTCGTAGGCCCAGAGCACCCCGTATCTCCGGCAGACCGTGCAGTTGCAGGCGGTGGCGCCGTCGGGAACCCCTTCGAAGCTCCAGCGAACCGCGCCACAGTGGCAGCTCCCTTCGATCATGTTTCGCCTCCATCCGGCGCATCGGCTAGAGCGACGCGATGCTCCGCCCGCCGCGCCACGTCATCTTCGTCCTCACCGACGACCAGGGCTACCCGCCGATCGGGGCCAACGGGCATCCGTTCGTCAAGACCCCGAACCTCGACCGGTTCCATGCCGAGGCGGTGCGCTTCGAGCAGTTCCACTCCGGCACCACCTGCGCCCCGACGCGCGCCGGCCTGCTCACCGGCCACTACTGCAACTCGACCGGCGTCTGGCACACGGTGGGCGGGCGCTCGCTGCTGCGCGCCGACGAGTGGACCCTGGCCAACGCCCTCGGCGAAGCCGGCTGGCGCACGGGCGTCTTCGGCAAGTGGCACCTCGGAGACGCCTACCCCTACCGGCCCCAGGACCGCGGCTTCGCCCGCAGCATCGTGCACGGCGGCGGCGGCATCGGCCAGAGGCCGGACTGGTGGGGCAACGACTACTTCGACGACACCTATCTGGTCGACGGCGTCCCGACGCCGTTCGAGGGCTATTGCACCGACGTGTTCTTCGCGGAGGCGCTGAGGTTCATCGAGGCCGATCCGGAAGCGCCCAGCTTCTGCTTCATCAGCACCAACGCGCCGCACAGCCCGTTCAACGTCCCCGCCCGCTACCTCGATCTCTATCGCGGCAGGACCGAGACCGAGGCCTACGCGCGGTTCCTCGGAATGATCACCTGCATCGACGAGAACTTCGGCGCCCTGCGAGATCGTCTCGCGGCGCTCGGGCTCGAGGACGACACGCTGCTGATCTTCGCCAGCGACAACGGCCAGTGCAACCAGGCCGCCGGCCCCGAGCCGCGCGCGTACAACGCCGGCATGCGGGGCCTGAAGGGCAGCATGTACGAAGGCGGCCATCGCGTGCCGCTCGTGCTGCGCTGGCCAGCCGGCGGCTTGGCGGGCGGGCGCGAGGTCCGGACCAACACCGCCTACATCGACCTGATGCCGACGCTGCTCGACCTCTGCCAGGTCGAGGCGCCCGCCGAGCGGACCTTTCACGGTCGGAGCCTGGCTGGCCTGGCGCGGGGCGAGGCGCCGGGACCGGCGTGGACGCGGCGGGTGCTGGTCACCGACACCCAGCGCGTGCCGCGTCCGATCAAGTGGCGGCAAAGCTGCGTGCTGCGCGGCGACTGGCGCCTGATCAACGGCGAGGCGCTCTACGACCTGGCGGCCGATCCCGGGCAGCGGCGCGACGTGGCCGTGGACCACCCGGCGGTCGTCGCCGAACTGCGCGCGGCCTACGAAGCCTGGTGGACCCTCTGCGAGCGCCAGGCCGACGCGGAGATCCCCATCTCGATCGGCGACGAAACGGCGGCCGTCGTCCGGCTCACCAGCCACGACCTGCGCAACGACGCCGGCGACGGCGTCTGGAACCAGGGCCAGGTGCGTCGCGGCGAAGCCTGCGCCGGCTACTGGGAGGTGAAGATCGAGCGCGCGGGGCTCTACGAGTTCGCCCTGCGACGCTGGCCCGCCGAGGCCGGCCACGCCCTGCGCGCCGGCGTCGACGAGGACGCGCCGTTCCGGCGCGACGCGATCGCCGAGGCCGATTGGTCGCTCTACCGGGGCGGCGCCGCGCTGCCCATCGACACCGCCCGCATCGAGGTCGGCGGGCGCGAGGCCGGCGCCCGCGTCGCCGACGGCGATGTGGCGGCCCTGCTGCGCGTGGAGCTCGAGGCTTGCGTCACGAGTCTGCGGGGCTGGTTCGCCGGCGAGGGGCTCAGCCAGTCGCCCTACTATGTCGAGGCGCGCCTTCTGACCGCCAAATCCACCGATAATTACCGATAATATCGGCGCCTCGCCCGCGGCTCGGACGCACCGGCGCACGCTTCGTCGGACCGGAAACGCCGCTTCCAGGGCTCGGTTTTTCAACTTTCAACGATGTCAAAGACCGAGCCGCGTTCGGCGTTACCCATAGAAATGGTACGATTCAGGGCGACGTCAAGGGCAGGCTTGGCGGCGACGTGCGGAGCTTGATGAGTCGACTCGGAATCGCCTTCTTTCGTCACCCCGGACGGCCTGCAAGGCCTACGAGATTCACACATCTGAAGACCACCAGCTATTTCAATATCTTAATCGCGATCCTAGCGCCCTTCTCCCCCTGCGGGCCTGTTGCGCAATTCGATGAGATCGCTCCGAAAGCTCCCTTCCCCCTTGCGGGGAAGG
>DATJRL010000312.1:0-11743 GCA_035504785.1 Caulobacteraceae bacterium | reverse complement strand
GAAAGTTCTACAGTCCCATGTTCGAGCACATGCTGGCGGCTTGGCCGGCGCCGCTGCGCGAGCGGCTGGTCGACTATCATCTCCGCAACTGGCGACGGAGCCTCTCCGAGGCGGCGAATCTGAAAACGCAGGTGCTGGACGAAATCCGCGCCGGCGGCCCCTCGCCCGACGTGCCGATGGTCGTGCTGACTGCCATGGGGATCGATCCCTTCATGGCTCCGTTCCTGCCGGAGGAGTACCTGCGCACGCTGAATGATCGCAAGGCGGCCTTCTACGACGCCTTCGCCGCAACGGTTCCGCGCGGCGAGAACCGCCGCATCGCGGACGCTGGCCACAGCACGTTGCACACCGACCGACCGAAAGCCGTGGTTCAGGCGATCCGCGACGTGATCGAACTCGCCGCGGGCTAGCTCAGGGCGAGGCCAGGCCCGCGATTGCGTTCTGGCGGACCCCGGCACTAAGCGCTACATCCCCCAGCCCGCCGCAAGGAACGAGCCTGCAACCCTTGCCCGTTCCGTCGATCGATCAATTGCAACCGCTGTTGTCCGCAGCTTTGGGCCCCGAGGCTCGGATCGTGCGCCTCGAACCCATAGGACCCTGGGCGGTGACGCGCTGCCACCTGGCGACAGACGGCGACGCGCCACGATCCGTCGTGGTCAAGTGGCTGAGGGACGACCCTCGCGGCTTGCGCACCGATCGGCGGCAAGTGGCGACGGAGCGTGCGGCGCTGGAGTTTCTGGAGGAGATTGGTTTTGCCTCTGCGCCGCGATTGATTGCGTCGGACCTCGGCGCGGCTGTGCTGATCCTCGAGGACCTTGCGCCGCGGGTCGCGCTGGCAGACCGGTTGCGCGCCGAAGGCTCGTCCGGACTCGAGCGTGAACTCATCGCCTTCGCCCGCGCATTGGGCGAACTGGGCGCTGCGACCGCGGGGCGGCAGGCCGCGTTCGAGGCGCATCGCGCCCGCTACGGCCCGGCCGACCCCGCCGCCGAGCGGCCACGCGGTTTTGGTCCGCAGTGGCCGTCGGCGCGCGCCAGACTGGCGGCGTCTGGCCTCGAGCTGCCCCCGCCGGCTGACGCCGAGTTGGCGGCCGTCGCCGAGACGCTGGCCAGTCCCGGCCCGCTTTGGACGCTCGGCAACGGAGATCCCGCGCCAAACAACTTCCTGGTCGGAAATGGAGGCGGCCGGCTGATCGACTTCGAATTCGCAGCCTACTGCCTCGCGCCCGTCGCGGCGGTCTGGATGTATGTGCCGGACCCGGCCTGGATCACGGTGGCGCATCCGGCTCGCGGGGCGATGGAAGCCGCCTACCGCGCCGCGCTGGCTCAGGGCGCGCATGAGGCGGAGGACGATGTCGCCTTCGGTGGAGCGATCGCGGCCGCCTGCCTTGCCTATGCATGCGATCGTTTCAGCCGCTTCGATCTGCTCGATGGGCGAGTGGCCGGTGACAGAAGTCGCCTGCAAATGGTCTCGACCCTCGAGGCTGCGGCCGGCGCGGCGCGCAGGCATCGAGCATTTCCGGAGCTGGCGGGCTTCATGGAAGGCGCCGGCGCGTGGCTACGCCGGCGTTGGCCGGACGCCGATGTCGATCTCTCGCGCTTGGCCCCCTTCACGCCACGCTAGGCGCCAACGACCGGATGCGGCGCGCCGCGCGCCCCGGTGGCTCAACTCGCGAACATCGGGGAGGATTTCAGGATCGCCTGTTCCTCCTCGGTCATGTCCACCGGTACGTCGGCGAAGAGCGGGGTGGAGAGGTAGCGTTCGCCAGTGTCGGGCAGCATGCACAGGATCGTCGATCCGGCGGGCGCACTCTCGGCCACCTTCAGGGCGCCGGCGAAGGTCGCCCCGGACGTGATGCCGACGAAGATGCCTTCCTTGGTCGCCAGGTCCTTGCTGCACGTCAGCGCGTCCGGCCCAGGGATGGTGAGGATGCGGTCGATCCCGCCGGCGTCCATCGCCTCGCCGGTCAGCTTCGGGATGAAGTCGGGCGACCAGCCCTGCATCGGGTGCGGCTTCCAGGCCGGGTGGCCGGCGGCGGGCGTGCCGTCGGGGTTGCGCGCCTGGGGCTCGTGGCTGGACAGCATCGGCGCATCCGCGGGCTCGCACACCACGATCCTGGTCTCCGGCCGCTCCTTGGCCAGCACCCGCGCGACGCCCTTCAGCGTGCCGCCGGTGCCGAAGCCGGTGACCCAGTAGTCGAGCCTCTGGCCGGCGAAGTCGTCGACGATCTCCCGCGCCGTCGTGCGTGAGTGCATGTCGGCGTTGGCCTCGTTCTCGAATTGGCGGGTCATGAACCAGCCATGGGTCTCTGCGAGCTCGATGGTCTTCAACACCATGCCGGTGGCGCGCAGCGCCGAAGGGGTCAGCACCACCTTCGCGCCCAGGAAGCGCATCAGCCGCCGCCGCTCGATCGAGAAGCTCTCCGCCATGGTCACCACCAGCGGGTAGCCCTTGGCCGCGCAGACCATGGCGAGCCCAATGCCAGTGTTGCCGCTGGTCGCTTCGATCACAGTCTGGCCGGGCTTCAGCTCGCCGGACTTCTCGGCCGCCTCGATCACGCCCAGCGCCAGGCGGTCCTTCACCGAGCCCAGCGGATTGAAGGCTTCGACCTTGACGTAGAGGTTCACGTGCGGCGGCGCGAGGCGGTTGATCTTCACCACCGGCGTGCGGCCGACGGTCTCCAGGATGTTGGCGTAGAGCGCCATGGCGTCCCTCTCGTTGAAGGTGGGCAGGGCGAACTGGTCGCCCAGAAAAACGGTGTCAGAAACTCTCGGCCCAGGGCCGCAGGTCCAGCTCCAGCGTCCAGGCGCTGCGATGCTGGTGGTGCAGGAACCAGTAGGCCTCGGCGATGGCCTCGATGTCCAGCATGCCGTCAGGACCGCGTTCCTGAGCCAGCCCGGGCCGGAAAGTGAGCAGACGCTCGCCCAGGATGCCGCCATCCACCACCACATGGCCGACGTGAATGTTCTGCGGGCCGAATTCGCGGGCGATGGACTGGGCGAGGTTGCGCAGCGCCGCCTTGGCCGAGGCGAAGGGGGCAAAGTTCGCCTTGCCGCGCAACGAGCCGGAGGCCCCGGTGAAGAAGAGGCTGCCGCCGCCGTGGCCCAGCAGCACGGGCAGGGCGGCCTGCGCCACCTGGAACGCGCCCAGGGCATGCTCGCGCCAGTGCTGTTCGAAGCTTTCCTCGCTGAGCTTCAGGAACGGCGTCGGCCGGTTGCCGCCGGCGTTGTGGACGGCGACCGTTAGCGGAGCCAGCGCCTCCGCCGCGGCGACGAACCGCCTGGCGTCCGCCGCCAGCGACGCATCGCCGATCTCGTGCGCCACGGTCGCGCCGGACGCCTTCAGCTCCGCAACCGTGGCCTCGAGCTTCTCCACGTTCCGCCCCGCCACCAGCACCGGATGCCCGCCCGCTGCGAACCGTCGCGCAATCGCCGCGCCCAGCCCTCGCGAAGCGCCGACGCCGACCACGAGCACGCTGCCTTTGCCGGCCATGGGGATCTCCTTGCGCGAGGCCGCGCGACCGTACGCGGCGTCCAGTCCCGCTCAAGCGAGATTGTCTAAGGTCCCTTTTGAAAATCCTCTGGGGGCGCTCGACCATCGAGACCGATCGTATGGGTATGGCGTCGCTTCATTCCGTGTCGGGACGGTTCATGTCCAACCCCTACGCCCCCAGCGCCATCTCCAGCGCCTTGGTCCAGCCGACCCAGCGGATGTCGGGGCCGGCGAGGTTGTTGAGCATGGTGTTGCAGGCATAGCCGACCGCGACGCCCAGTTCGGGGTTGCCGTAGCCGAGGCGGCCGCCGGCGCCGGAGTGGCCGAAGCTGCTTGCACCCAGCATCGGCCGCGGCGGCGAGGCGAGTTCGAAGCCGAGGCCGAACAGCTGGGCGCCGTCGCGGTTCAGAGCCGCGAACTCAGGCGGCGGGCGGGGGGGCCTCTAGATCGATGAGGCCCCGTTCGGCCAGCATGTGCACGGCGCCGGCGACAAAGCCCTTGGTGCACGACATCAGGACGCCGATGCACTCCGCGCCGTAGGGCCGATCGTTCGCCGGATCGATCCCGGCCCATAGATCGACGACCTTCTGGCCGTTCCGGTAGACGCAAAGCTGCGCTCCGCCGGGATCGTCCTTCTGCGCCTCGACGAAGGCGGTCCGCACCCCCTCGAAGCCGAATGCGACCGTTCCGCCGGCGGGAAATGTCTCTGTCGTCGTCATGTCGCTCCGCCTAGATCGGATTCGACCGATCTTGAGCGAAAACGCCCGACTGTCACCTTTTCGTCTGAAATCAGGATCGCCTGTCCAGTTTCTCGAAGGAATGAGCTACCCAGCTATGGGGGCGCCATCCCGACGTTGTGTGCGCCGATCGCGCCGGGGGCGAAGCTGGCATGGGTCGCGCCATAGAGGCTCGCCATCGCGACCTCCTTCGCGCCGGTGAGGCCGAAGAACATCATCCCACGCGCCGCCGGCTTGGTGGCGAGGGTCACTGTTCGGGCGAATTCGGCGAACTCGGCGTCGCTAAGCGAGCCTGTCGGGCGTTCGATGGAAAAGCCGTTCAGGCCGACGTCCTTGAAGGGCTCCAGCGAGGCGGCCGGCGGAGCCGCGAGGCGACCGACCACGAAGAGGCTGAAGGTCCGGATGCGCGAGATGGCGGCCACCAGGGCGCTCGGCGGCACGCCCTCGATGTCGCACACTTCGCAGATCAGCCCGCGCTGCACCGCCCCCTGCGCCGCCCGCAAGAAGTCGGCAAGGGTGTTTCGCCCGCGCTGGTTGGCCAGGGTGACGTAGGAGACCGGCAGGATGAGGCTGGGTTGGCGTTCGGTGTCGGTCTCCTGCTCGAGGCGGTTGAGGCCGCGAGCGAGGGTGGCGAAGTCGATCTTCTCGATGTCGGCGCTGGACAGCTGTCGCTGCTCCTCCATGCCGAGCGCCCGGTCGTTGGGCGAGGCCAGCACGCGCCGCGTCAGCCGGTAGCCGATGCGGCCGAAGGTTCTCAGCTGGAACACCGGTTCGAGTGCGCAGGAAGCGCGCAAGGTGCGGCCGTCCTGTGCGGCGAACGGCGCCCAGCGATCCTGTTTGGGCGGCGGGGCTCGGGGCGGCCGTGGCGACTCCTCGAACGTCTGCGTCGCGGGTCGGCGCCCGATGTCGAGCTTCAGCGCGTCGATCTCGCCATCGCCGATCGCCATCACCTCATGCACGATGAGGTCGCCCGGCAGCGCCTCGCCCAGGAAGTGGTCGAGGATGTCTCTCAGGCAGTTGAGGCAGTGGGTCTGCCCGGCGAGGCGCTCCACCGTCGGCTGGGCGACCAGGAAGTCGACCTCGGAGATCCGCAGCGCGAAGCCGTGCGCCCCCATTTGGCGGCGCAGGGTCTGCTGGGCATAGGCGTAAACCGTCTCGCGCCGGCCGGCCCAGCGCGATCCCATGCGGTGACGGATGGCGTCGAGTCCGATCAGGCACACGCGGCCCTCTCGAACCAGGGGCGAACCCTTCAGCTGGTCGAGCGTCTGACGCACGTCGCCGCTGGTCAATCGCCTGACCAGCGCCAGCCACTCCGGCCGCTCCGCCACTGTCGCCGCTGCCGACTCGCCCTGCATCCGCTGGTCCCGCGCCCGAGAAGGGGCGTCGGCGGCGACTCTCGGGCGAAGGCGCTGACGAATCGTTGACGGAACGACGTTCTCGCCACTCGCGCCCGGGCGTTCGCGGACGCGTCGCCGAGCTGTCGCCGATCCCGGAACTGTCCGACCTCTACGTGAACGGCTTGCCGAGAACCGGACGACGGGGGGTGGGGCGGCGGCCCGCGCCGTTTCGTTGTTGTGAGGCAGCCTGTGCGATCGCCCTGCCGATCCGACGTAGCGACGTGGCGGGCGGTTCGGCTAGAAGCGGGTCCGACTCACCGGAGACCGCGCATGATCAAGTCGAAGCCGCCGAAGACGGATCGCGCGTCGGTCAAGGCGCCGGCGAAGACCAAGGCGGACGCTCCGTTCGAGCTTGGTCCGCCCGAGCTGACCTGCCATCCGCTGTGGCCCGATCCTCCGGCGCTGGTCCCCGGCCGTCCGGAGCGGACGTGGATGGACCTGACCAACGAGCACTACGCCTACCGCTGCATCCCGCTCTCCATGGCCAACACCAGCGGCTGGGAAATCCAGTTGCCGTTCGCCTTCGAGGCGGCCTGGAACGGCCTGGACAACATCGAAGCCATCCAGTTCCGCTCTACGGACCACCGCGTCAGCCACATGGTTTCGTCGCACTTCGGCCACGGCGTGATCACCTTCCACACCGGCTGGCTGTTCAAGACCTCGCCGGGCTGGGCGCTCTGGGCGGGCGGGGCGCCGAACACGGTCAAGGATGGGATCGCGCCGCTCGACGGCCTGGTGGAGACCGACTGGCTGCCGTTCCCCTTCACCATGAATTGGCGCTTCACCCGCCCGGGCATCGTGCGCTTCGAGGCGGGCGAGCCGTTCTGCTTCATCACCCTGGCGCCGCACGCGCTCCTCGATGACATGCAGCCCAAGATCGCCAAGCTCGAAGACGACGCCAAGCTCAAAGCCGCGTACGACTCATGGAGCGCCAGCCGCACCGACTACAACAAGCGACTCGGCGAACTCGATCCCAAGGCCGTCGCCCAGAAGTGGCAGCGCACCTATGTGCAGGGCCGGGGTGGGGTCGAGGAGGGCGTGCCGGTCTACCACCTCGCCAAGCGGCGGCTGAAGGCGGCGAAGTAGGATCGTCTCCTCGCCCGCCCGCAGAGGCGGGGGAGGGGGACCGCGAAGCGGTGGAGGGGGCGCTCGTGGCCCATGTCACTTGCCCCCTCCGACACACTCCGCGCGCCACCTCCCCCGCTTCGCTGCGCTCGCAACTGAGGAGCGAGTCTTACGCGTAGTGCGCCGAAGAGCCCTTCATGTAGCGCAGGTACATCAGCATCGAATGGATGTCCTCGCCGGTTTCCGGATCCGCGGCCCAGGCCCGGTACCAGACGTTCTCGGTCTTGGGGCTTTCGCTGAGCGCCAGGATCTTGGCGCGGACCTTGTAGGTCACGTCGGCGCGGAGGGTTCCGCCCATCGCCTGCAGCTCGATGGCGCCGAAGAGGCCGACGGCGGGTCCGTCGGTCTTGTAGAGCTTCTCCTGGGCGCTGCCGCGGTAGAGCGCGACGGCCATCGACGGCGGCAGGATGCCGTGCTCACCCTCGTAGGCCGGCAGACGCTCAGTGATCGTTTCCAGGCGTCGCTCCAGTGACTCGCCAGTCACCGTTACCTCAAGGCCGGTCACCTCGTCGCCGATCTTGGCCTTGCCGAGGATCTTCAGGCCCGTGGGCTCGGACTTGTCCTGGCTATCCATCAGGCGCTGCACGGCCGTGTCGCTGTCGCCTCCGCGGCAGCTGCCGGTGCCGTCGGCGATGAGGTTGCCCGCTTCGTCTTCCATCCACAGCCGCGCGTGCGGCTCGCCGGCGCGGGCGAGGGCGCGCACCTTCTCGCGGTCGACCGTGGCCTTGCGGAAGTAGAAGGACAGGTTGCCGTTCCTCCAGAACTCGTCGCCGAAGAGTTCGAGGGCGAGCGGCGTGAACTGATCCATGTGCAGCGAGCCGGCCACCGTTCCGCCTCTGAAGCCTAGCTTGGAGGCTGTGGCGTCGTCGTGGATCGAGCCGCGCGACTGCGAGGCGGTGTTCACCGGCTCGCGAAAGGCGCCGACGATGTCGTGGGTTTCGGCGAGGGTCATGGGCGTTTCTCCTTGGGCCCCTGGCGCATGCGACCGGGCGCTCTCTTTGGGCTCCAGGGAAGCTTAGACCCGCGACGGACGCCCCACAATGTTCCCCCGCCCGCGGGAGGGGAGGGGAGTGACAGCCGCGCACGGCTATGGTCGGTTGCCTGGCCATGAGCTCACGCTTCATCGCCGCCATCGACCAGGGCACCACCTCTTCGCGCTGCATGCTGTTCGACGCCGACGGCGCGGCGGTCGCGGCGGCCCAGAAGGAGCACCGGCAGATCTATCCGCGACCGGGTTGGGTGGAGCACGACCCGGAGGAGATCTGGGCGAACGTTCAGGAGGTGGTCGCCGCGGTCCTCGCGAAGGCGAATGCGAGCGCATCCGACGTCGCCGCGATCGGGATCACCAACCAGCGCGAGACGACGGTGGTCTGGGATCGGGCGACGGGCCGGCCGATCCACAACGCCCTGGTCTGGCAGGACACTCGCACCGACAAGCTTGTGGCCGAACTGGGCGGCGAGGTCGGCCAGGACCGGTTCCGCGCGGCGTGCGGTCTCCCCTTGGCCACCTACTTCTCCGGCCCCAAGCTTCGCTGGCTGCTCGATCATGTGGACGGCGCCCGGGCGCGGGCGGAGCGGGGCGAACTCTGCTTCGGCACCATCGACGCCTGGCTGATCTGGAAGCTGACCGGCCGCCATGTCACCGACGTCACCAACGCCTCGCGCTCCATGCTGATGCGGCTCTCGACCTTGCAATGGGACGAGGGCCTCGCCGACGCGATCGGCGTTCCCCTGGCCATGCTGCCGGAGATCCGTTCCTCGGCGGAGGTCTACGGGACGGCGCGCGGCGCGCTGGAAGGCGTACCCGTCGCCTCGGCGCTGGGCGATCAACAGGCGGCGCTGTTCGGCCAGACCTGCTTCGAGCCCGGCGAGGGCAAGTGCACCTACGGCACCGGCAGTTTCCTGCTGGTCAACACCGGCGAGCGGCCCGTCGCGTCGCGCAACGGCCTCCTGACCACGGTCGCCTACCAGGTGGCGGGTCAGGCGCCGGTCTACGCCCTCGAGGGATCGATCGCGGTATCCGGCTCGCTGGTGCAGTGGGTGCGGGACAACCTGGGCTTGATCCACACAGCGCCGGAGATCGAGGCGCTGGCCCGCACCGTGAACGACAACGGCGGCTGCTACTTCGTGCCCGCCTTCGCCGGCCTCTTCGCGCCCTACTGGCGCTCGGACGCCCGCGGCGCGATCGTCGGCCTGACCGGCTACGTCACCAAGGGCCACATCGCCCGGGCGGTGTTGGAGGCGGTCGCCTGGCAGACCCGCGAGGTGGTTGACGCCATGGCCGCCGACTCCGGCTCGGCCCTCACCGCGCTGAAGGCCGACGGCGGCATGACCGCCAATAGTCTGCTGATGCAATTCCAGGCCGACGTGCTGGACGCGCCGGTGGTGCGGCCCGCCGTCACCGAGACCACCTGCCTGGGCGCGGCCTATGCGGCTGGCCTCGCGGCGGGCTTCTGGCCCGACCTCGCGACCCTGAAGGCGCAGTGGCGCGAGGACGCGCAATGGAAGCCGGCGATGGACGCCGCCAGGCGAGACCACGAATACCGCCAGTGGAAGAAGGCCGTGCAGCGGACGCTGGACTGGGTCGATTAGCGGCTAGCTGGTCGAGGACAGGGTGTTGGCGGGCGGCGGCGCGCAGCCGCCGGCTCGCGCCTGGACCACGTAGAACAGCGCGCGCGACTCGGCCATCCGGATCTGCTGCGCCATCGGGTTCGACGCCGCTTCGGCCTGGGCGCGACGGCTCTCGGGCGCCGCCCCCTGGTCGGAGCCCATGACCTGCTGGCTCCACTGGCTGAGGATCGGCCCGCACGCGCTCACGGTGGCCTGAGCGACCACGTCGGCCGGATCGCGGGACGGCGCCAGGGCGTAGCCCCACCGGTGCACGCAGTCGTCGAAGGCCGCGGCGGGATCGCTTCGCGCGCCTGGGCCGGTCGCAGCCGTGGTGGAGAAGGGGGCGCAGTACTTCCCGTCGGCGGTCAGCGCGCCGCTCGCCGCCGATGCGTGCTGGTTGCAGGCCGTCAGGAGTGGGGCCCAGGCGATCAGCGACGCCACGCCGACCATGCGGACGGTGTTCTTCATAGCGCCCTCCTCTGCAAAGACAGGCGCGCCAAGCGGCCCGGAAGCGGCGGTCTGAAGGTTCAGCAACGCGCGGAGGGCCAAATGGATGCGCCCGAGCGCGGGCGATGCGGAGCCGATGGAGCCCGCGAGCGTTGAGTCCCGGCGGGGGCGGCAACGCGGGGTCTGGCTCATGCGGAAAAGCCGACACACACTTGCCAAACTGCTCTGCGCGGCCCTGGTCGGCATGAGCGGGATCGCCCAAGCTGCGCCGTATGGCAGAGGCGGCGGCGGGGGTGGCGGACGCGGCGCCAGCTTCCATGCGGGCGGCGGTGGCGGCTTCCGCGGCGGCGGCTTCGCGCGCGCCGGCGGCGGGTTCCGCGGCGCCTCGATCGCCAGCGGGCGCGGTTTCGGCGGCGCCACGCGCTTCGCCGGCGCGTCGTTCGGCGGGGCGCGGTTCGGCGGGGGCGCCGTGTCTCACAGGGTCGCCAGCTTCGGCGCGCGTGGGTCTAGCGTCCGGTTCGCCGGGCGGGGCGGCTCGGGTTTGACCAGCGGCGCGGCGGCTTCGACACGCGGCGTCACGCGCTTCGCCAGCGCCGGAAGCGGCGCCTTGGCGGTCGGCGGACGTCGTTTCTCCGCCAATCGGACAGCCATGGGAGGCTTCGGCCGGGCAGGTTTGGCGAGCTTTGGCGGCGCGCGCGCCGGCGGCGGAACCTTTGGCGTCGGCGGCTGGGGCGGCGGCTGGGGCGGACGCTACGGGTGGGACGGTGGTTGGTGGGGCGGCGGCTGGGGTTGGGGTTTCCTCGGCGGCCTGGCCCTCGCCATCGACTGGGATTTCTACGGCCCCGACGCGTTCTGGGGTCCCTGGTGGGCGCCGTGGTATGGCGCGCGCCCTTGGTATTGGGGACCCGATTGGGCCTGGGGTCCCGACCCCTACTGGGGATGGGCGGCGTGGGATCCTGGCTGGGGATACTGGCCCCCATATGACTGGGCGCTGGGCTACGCCTACGAGCCAGAGCCCGTGGCGGCCGAGCCGGCGGTGTATGCGGAGCCTGTCGGCGTGACCCTGGTCGCCGCGCCGGAACCGTGTGGCGGCGGGCACTACGTGTGGGATCCCGCCCTCGGGACCTACGTGCTGCGGCCGGCGTACTTCGCCTGCTAGACCGAGACGCATCGGCGGCCGGCGTCTTGTTCGGCCCGCCGCCGGAGGCTAAGCCGCGCGCCGGCTTTGAAGGAGCGCGCGATGGCCAAGGGGGCCGATCTGGTCGAGACATTGGCGCTGGAGCGGATCGAGGTGAACCTCTTCCGCGGCCTGGCGCCGAAAGGCGAGGGACCGCGCATCTTCGGCGGCCTCGTCATCGCCCAGGCGCTGCTGGCGGCCTACAAGACGGTCGAGGCGAGCGTCTGCCACTCGATCCACTGCTACTTCCTGCGGCCCGGCGATCCTTCCATTCCGATCCTCTACGACGTCGACCGCGCCCGCGACGGCCGCAGCTTCACCTCGCGGCGCGTCACCGCGATCCAGCACGGCGAGCAGATCTTCAACCTCGCCGGCTCCTTTCAGCATCCCGAAGAGGGTCTGGAGCACCAGGACCCCATGCCCGCCGCGCCACGGCCGGACGACCTGCCCGACGAGCAGGACCTGCGCCGCAAGGCGATGGCCAAGCTCCCGGCCGCCATGCGCGCCATGGCCGAGCGGCCCCGTCCGGTGGAGATGCGGCCTGTCGACCCGATCAACTTCATCGGCGGCGAGGCGGGTCCGCCGGTCCAGAACGTCTGGATGCGCGCCACCGCGCCGATCGGCGACGACCTGGTGCTGAACCAGGCCGCTCTGGCCTACGCCTCGGACATGAGCTTCCTCTCCACCTCGATGCGGCCCCACGCCATGGGCTGGCAGACGCCCGGCCTGCAGACCGCCAGCATCGATCACGCCATCTGGC
>DATJRL010000311.1:0-14840 GCA_035504785.1 Caulobacteraceae bacterium | reverse complement strand
TATCGCCGTTCGCGACCAGCGTCGAGCTCACCGTCTTCTTCACGCCGAGCTCGAAGGCGTCGACGAACTCCGGGCCGACCTCCGGGAGCGGGCCGAGGGTGTAGGTCGACCAGCCGCCGGACTTGTAGCCGCGGCTATACTTGAAGTACGCGAGCAGGCTCGGATCCGGCGTCCAGTCGACATCCGCCTCGCCGGTCAACGCGCCCCAAGTCGCGTCGAGCTTACGCTGCGCCCAGCCGAAGGTGGGGTTTAGCGTGGCTGGGCCGGCGCCGGGGAAGGCGACGCCGAGACTCGGGGCGGCCGCCAGATTGGTGATGTCCAGCGCGGGCGTGTATGCCCCTAACTCCGATGACGTCAGGATGCCGTCGAAGCTGATCACGCGCCAGGTCTGGATGCCTTCCTTGTGGTCGCTCGTATAGCGCACCGCGCCGCTGACCTTCCACTGGTCGTTGAACTTGTAGCTGCCCTTCGCGAAGGCGGCGAGGCTGTCGTAAGTGATGGCGGTGTTCTCGGACGAGTAGGCGTAGGACGGGTTAGGCGGCGCAGCGCAAAGCGTCGTGAGGCCGAGCGCCGTGCCGCCATTAGGACAGGAGTCGCCAAGAGCGGTCCAATATTCGGGCGCGCCCATCTGCGGTTGGCCCGCACCGGTCGTAAACTCATTTTCGGGCTGGTCGACAGACGGTTCCGCGCCTTGCTCCACCGGCTGGTTCCAACGTTCGTGATACCAATAGAGCCCGGCAATGTAATTGAAGTTATTCTTCCATGTCGACGTGATGTCGATCTCGTGGCTGAACGACTGGTCGAATTCATTGAAGACCAGATAGTTTTGTGAGGGGTTGATCAGCAGATTGCCCAATCCGGGGGGGCCTTGTTCCTCCCAAGAGTCGACGCCGGCGTTGATCTCGCCGATGAACTGGTCGGCGATGTTCAGGACATAATGCATCTGCTGATAGCCGCCGAGATACTCCACGTCGAAATCGTCGGCATGCCAGGTCAGGTGCAACGTCAGCTGAAGGTTGTCCTGCTGATCGTTCAGGGTGTTCATCGTGTCGAGGAAGTCGCGCGGATTGAGGTTCCCGGCATTGCCGCCCGGGAACATGCTGCCGTTGTATGGCGCGGTGACCACGGACCCTGGAACGATGGTCCCGCCGGAAGGCACTCCCGGGGAGCTCCAGCAGCCATTGGTGACGCTGGCGACGCCGGGCAGGCCGCACAAGCCGTACCAGTCGCTGGGCGTCAGGGTGTCGGCGCCGTTGAACTCCGAGAACGGAACGTCGCCGAGAACGGCGTCGCCCTTGGTGTTGGCCGCGAAGTCGCCGCTCGAGATCATACCCCAGAGATCGAACTTGTCCCAGTTCCCCTCGATCTGCCCTTCGATGTAGTGGGTCTGTCCGCCGCCGCCCAGCACCAGGTTGCCGCCCTGCGGCGCGCCGTCCAGGTTGTTGAAAAAACCACCCGTCATCTGCGAGTAGTTGCCGCCGATGCGGAACTTCCAGTGGTCGTCGAGCGGGCCGGAGATGGCGAACTCGGTGCGGTATTCGCTGTAGTTGTCGATCTCGGCGCGCACCTCCTCGTAGGGGGTGTTGGTCGGGCGCTGCGACGTGTACTGGATCAGGCCGCCGTCGGCGTTGGAGCCGTGCAGGGTGTTCTGCGGGCCGTTGTCGACCTCGATGTTGCCGATGAAAAGGTCGTCCTTCTGCAACTCGATGTTCGCGTTCGCGCCGTAATAGACCCCGTTGTAATAGATCGCGACGCCGGAGGTGTTGTTCAGGTTGTCGCTGTTGCGGCCGATGCCGCGGATGTAGAGACGGTCGTCAACGTCGGTCCAGCTGAGGCCGGGCGCGAAGTCAGACAGATCCTGCACCTTCACGATGTTCATCAGCACGCGCTGTTCCGCGCTGAAGGCGGTGACGGCGACCGGCACCGTCTCGATGTTCTGCTCGCGCTTCTCGGCGACGACAACCAGCTCGCCGACGGTGGCGGCGCC
Source organism: Caulobacteraceae bacterium (assembly GCA_035504785.1). Lineage (GTDB taxonomy): Bacteria > Pseudomonadota > Alphaproteobacteria > Caulobacterales > Caulobacteraceae > Acaudatibacter. The sequence continues at coordinate 12,853 of DATJRL010000311.1, read as the reverse complement.
GGTGGACTCGCTGCTGGCGCTTGCCGTGGCGGTGGCGGCGAAGGCGCCGCTGGCGCACAGGCTCGCGGCGACGGCGAGCGCTGAGCCGCCGCACAGAATCTTCGTTTTCGACAAGGCGTCGTCCCTCCTGCTGGTTTCCTCAGGCCCGGCTCTTTTTGTATTCGGCTGGGCTCGCGGCGAAGTTAGGCGCCGCGCCGGACTCTTGGCAAGTGAATGTCAGGTCGGGTCCGTGGTCTCGTCTTGTCGATTCAGGGGGGAGTGTTGCGCCAATACACGCCGAACCATACGTTTTCGTATGACTCGGCGCGTTTTGGAGCGGATTAGCGCTCGTGGACTTGGCTTCAAGTCGAGTGAATTGTCGAGTATAGCGATGATCTGGACGCGTCGCCTGGCCGGTGTTCTGAAATGTAACGGTGCGCTCGCGGCGGCGGCGGCTCCGGGATTGAACAAAAATTGAGCGTTTCAATTCGATGACAGGTTCGCAACGTGACGCAGAGTTAGCCGCGTCCCGCGCTTATGCTTTTGACGCACGCCGCCGATAACGCGCCGTTCCGGCGATTTCTGCCAATATATAAGTCAAGAGCGGAAGTATATGGACGGTATTGAGGCTAGGGAATCTCGCTGGCGAAGCTGAGCGGCTGATCTAACGTGGCTGCGTCCGTCGACGTGCCTTTGTCGACGGCGTAATCCCATTCCGGATGTTCCCAAAGACCTCGACGCCCCACGGCCGTTGGCGTGGGGCGTTCCCTTTTTCCGAATCGCGGCGAACCCTCGTCACGAGCGCCTCGCCAAAAATCGAATAGCCCACTGGCGAGAGCGACGCCCGATCGCCTAAGGATCACCGAGGCGCGCACGACCGGCGACGCGCGTGGGGATATTCATGGCCGACACGCATTTCGCGATCCTCGACGAGCAGAAGCTGAACAGCTTCCACTGGCGCACCATCCTGGTGACCGGGCTCGGGGTGTTCTGCGACGGTTACGATATCTCCTCGATCAGCCTAGTGCTCACCCCGGCGCTGCTGAGCTATCACGTGGCCGCGCACGACATCCCGCTCACGAAGGGTTGGCTCACCGCCGCGGCCCTGGTGGGCTCGATGCTGGGGGCGGTGGTTTTCGGGCTGCTGGCCCAGAAGGGGCGCAAGCGCTTCTACGGCTTCGACGCCATGATCCTCGGGGTCGCCGCCGCGGCGCAGGCGTTCATGCCGACGGTGTGGGCGCTGATCGCGTGCCGCTTCATCCTCGGCATCGGCGTCGGCGCCGACTATGTGCTGTCGCCCACCATCATGGCCGAACACGCCAATCGCGCCGACCGCGGCAAGGCGATCGGCCTCGGCTTCGGAACCATGTGGCCGATCGGGGCGCTGACGGCCGCGCTCTTCAAGCTGCTTCTCGACACCTACCATGTGCCCGAAGACCTGGTGTGGAAACTCGTCCTGGCGGGCGGCGCCGTCCCCGCGCTCGGCGTCATGTACTTCCGCCGCGCCATGCCCGAGAGCGCCCGGTACCTCGCCCGGGTCGCCGCCGACCAGGTGGCGGCGCAGGCGGCCGTGGCGCAGGTGAGCGGCCAGGATTCGGCGCCGCCGCCGGCGGTCGACACGCGGCCGATCGCGGACCTGCTGCGCCAGCACGCCGGCTCCATCCTCGCCGGCGCGGTGCTGTGGATGATCTACGATCTGGTGGTCTATGCCGCGATCCTGTTCGGGCCCGACATCATCGCCCAGAACCTGAAGATCCCGGCCTCGATCTACCAGATCGAGACCGAGCTGGTTTTCGTCATCCCGCCTTCGGTGCTGATGTCGTGGTTCCTGATCGACCGCATCGGGCGAAAACCGATGCAGGTGTGGGGCTTCGTGGCGGGCGCGGCGATCCTGGCGGTGTTCGCCTGGATGCGCGCCCAGCCCGGCATCCCGACGCTTTTCGCCTACCTGGTCTATGGTCTCTTCAACGTCGCCCAGACCGGCCCCGGGCTGGTGTCCGGGGCCGGCGTCTACGGGGTGGAGCTCGCGCCGACCCGGATCCGCAGCATCGCCCAGTCGGTCACGGTGATTGGCGGGCGGCTCGGCGCGGCGATCAGCGGCTTCGTGTTCCCGCTGCTGAACGCACAGCTCGGCTTCGTGTGGACCATGGCGGGATTGGCGAGCCTGTCGCTGCTCGGCGGCATCCTGAGCCAGCTGCTGGTGCCCGAGACGAGCGCGCGCTCGCTCGAGGAAATCAATCTCGAGACCGTTCCGGCCGAGTAGCGGCGTGGGCCGCGCGCTCGACCGGCGGGGTCGCGCCGGCGGTCCCGGGCCCTGATCCGGTTCGCCGAACGGCCGCTGCGCCGTTCCGCCGCGCCGGCCGCAGCGGACGACTCGGGGCCTCGGGTGTAGGCTCCAGTTGTCGCGCGGCGGCGTTCGGTAGGTCGCGCGGAACACATCGCGCGGCTCGTTCGCGCGGAGCGTCGGACCTGGCCGGCGGCGACGCCGGCCGGGTCGACGCGGGTCCTTCGGATCAGAGGCGCAGGCCCTCGATCAGGCTCTCCAGCGCCTGGGCGTGCGCCTGGCCGGCGGCGGCCGGATCGTCGGACCCGGCGCAGGCGACGGCGGCCTCGGTGAGGGCGCCCGCGAGAAGCCGGGCCAGCGGCTGGACCGCCTGGCGGCGGATCAGGCCCGCGGCCATCGCCGCCTCCAGGCTCATCGGCAGCACCGCCAGGAAGTAGCGCTCGTCGAGCTCGCGCCAGCGATCCCAGCCCAGCACCACCGGACCGTCCTTGAGGATGATCCGATCGAACGGCGGCCGCGAGCAGGCCTCGAAATAGGCCCGCGAGCCGGCGACCAGCGCCTTCAGTCGATCCGGCGAGGCGCGGGCGGCATCATGCATCTGCCCCTGCAGTTCGCCCGCGGTGCGCTCGAACACCGCCTCGAACAGCGCCTCCTTGCTGGGGAAGTGGTGGTAGACGGCGCCCTTGGCGAGCCCGGACGCCGCGGCGATCTCGTCGACGGTGACGGCGGCGAATCCGGCCTCGGCGAAGAGGCGCGCGGCCGCCGCCAGGATCGCCCCGCGCGTCGCCTCTCGTCGTTCCGCCTGCCGCGCCATGTGGCGGAAATAGCAAAGGCGCGCGCATCGCGCCAATTGACATGCCGACGCTCGGTCGGTAAAAACCGACCGAGCGTCGGTTTATGTCCATGCCCGCCGCCGAAACCCCCAGCCAGGAGCGCCGCCATGCCCGCCGCCAGCACCGTCCAGGACCTGATCGACACCGTCGAAGCCGGAAAGTTCGTCGAGGCGATCCAGCGCTTCTATTCCGAGAGCGCCAGCATGCGGGAGAACGGCGACGAGCCGCGGATCGGTCTGCCGGCGCTGGTGGAGAACGAGCAGCGGGTGATGTCGGTCTTTCCGACCATCAAGGGCCGCAGCCTCGCGCCGCCCGTGATCGACGGCGACCGCGTGGCGATCAACTGGGCGTTCGACTTCGTCCGCGCCGACGGCAGCACGGCGCACATGGAGGAGATCGCCTGGCAGCGCTGGCAGGGCGGCAAGGTGGTCGAGGAACGGTTCTTCTACGACCCGCGCCAGCTGCTGCCGGCCGAGGCCGCGCCGGCAACGGCGTCGGTGTAGAGAGGTAACCCTTCCCCTCTGCGGGAAAGCGGCCCGAACCTCGCGAAGCGAGGGAGCGGCCGATGGGGCGCGTTCCCGCCCCGCCATCCGATGAGGCGACTTCCCCCATCGGCGACGCGCGCTTCGCGTACGGCTGCGTCGCACGCTAAGCCGCCGCCGGCTCGCGAAACGCCCAGAACTTGGCCATCACGAACGTGGCGGCGGGGACTAGGATCACCACCGGAATCTCGGCCTGCCAGAGCGGCCGGCCGATCAGGCGGGTTCCGGCGAAGACGAGGCCCAGGTTGAGCGCCAGGCCGGCCAACGAGATCGTCATGAAGCGGACGAACTGCGGCCCATGCAACGGCGGCCTGCGGAACGTCAGCACGCTGTTGCCGAGATAGGAGATGGCGACGGAGGCCAGATAGCCCGCCAGACCGGCCGCGAGCGGTCCGAGGCGCCCGAAATGCTGCGCGGCGAGCGCGGCGACGTAGTTGCAGGCCGTGGCTGCGACACCGACCGCGATGAAGACGTTCAGCTCCCGGACCACGGTCGGCAGCTTCATGCCGACTCCGGAGGCCGTCGGGCGATCAGCACGATGGAGACGCCGATCGGCAGCGGCGCGTGCTTCAGCCAGCCGAGCTCGGCGCCGAAAAGGCCGGCCAGCAGGTGGTTGACCGCCGCGGCCGGCATCGCGTCGTCGTCGGCCGCGGTCGAGCCGGCAGCCATCTTCAGCGCCCGGATCGCCGCGATGGGCGGGAAGAGCAGGGTGTTGAAGTAGCTCGCCTTGACCACCTGAAGTCCCACGGCCTCGAACAGCCGCCGGTAGGCGCCGAGGCGGTAGCGGCGCTTGTGATGATGGGCTTCGTCGTGGCGGCTCCACATCCACGGCTGGCCGGGCACGGTGGTGGCGAGGTAGCCGCCCGGCTTCACCAGCGCGGCGATCGCCGCCACCGACGCGGCGTCCTGGTCCACGTGCTCGATCACGTCGAAGGCGCAGGCGAGGTCGAAGCTGGCGGGGGCGAACGGCAGGCCGTCCGGCAAGCAGCCGCCTTCGACCCGCACGCCGGCGCTCTCGGCGGCGTAGGCGCGCGAGGCCTCGTCCGGCTCCAGGCCGGTCACCTCGCCGAACGCTTTCAGCATGCCGAGATTGCCGCCCGGTCCGCAGCCGACTTCCAGAATCCGCGCCGGGTTCGGCAGATCCAGCGCGCCGATCAAGCCGGCGAGGATCTTCCGCCGGCCGCGGAACCACCAGTGGTCCGCCTGCAGCACCCGCATGCGATCGTAGATGGCGCGGTCCATCAGCGGTCGAAGCCGACCTTGGCCCGGATGACGTAGATCGGGCGGCCCTTCACCTCCTGATAAAGCCGTCCGACGTACTCGCCGAGCACCCCGAAGGCGATCATCTGCACCGCGAAGCCGAGCAACACCACGACCATCAGCGAGGCATAGCCGGGGGCGTCGCGCCCGACGATCAGCACCCGGATGATCAGCGCCGCCGCGTAGATCACCGCCGCCGCCGCGCCGAGCATGCCGACCAGGGTCCAGATTCGTAAGGGCGCGGTGGAGAACGATGTGATGCCGTCGATGGCGAAATGGAGCAGCCGCAGGTAGCCCCAGGAGCTCGTGCCGGCGGCGCGCTCGGGCCGCACGTAGGGCACGCCGATCTGACGGAATCCCACCCAGGCGAACAGGCCTTTCATGAAGCGGTTGCGCTCCGGCAGCGCCTTCAATGCTTCCACCACCTGCCGGTCCAGCAACCGGAAATCGCCGGCGCTTTCCGGGATCGGCGTGTGCGAGACGCGGTTGAACACGCGATAGAACAGGTGGGCGCTGCCGCGCTTTATCGCCGTGTCGCTGCTGCGGTCGGAGCGGGCGCCATAGACGACGTCGTAGCCTTCCTCCCAGCGCTTGACGAACTCGCCGATCAGCTCGGGGGGATCCTGCAGGTCGGCGTCGATGGGCACCACCATGTCGCCGCCGGCGGCGTCGATGCCGGCGGTGAGCGCGGCTTCCTTGCCGAAGTTGCGGGCGAGCGCGATCACCTTCACCCGGGAGTCCCTGGCCGCCCGGGCGACCAGCGCCGACAACGTCGCATCGCGGCTGCCGTCGTCGACGCAGATGATCTCGGTCTCGACGCCGAGGCTGTCGGTCACCGCTTCGATCCGGTCGAAAAACGCGCCCAGCACCGCGGCCTCGTCGTGCATCGGCGCGACGATCGAGAGGCGCTTGCCGGCGCGGCTGCGCGGCGCGAGGCCCGCGGCGTCGAGATTGATCGGTTCGCTCACGTTTCGGAAGTTCGCTCCGGCGGCCGCCGAAGCCAGCCCTAGTTTGGAATGGCCCGCGCGTTCAAGGCCTTCGTCGTCGCGGGTCGGTTCGGTCCTCAAAGACGAACTTCCATTTTGACCACGAAGGACACAAAGGGCACGAAGCCGGCCACCCGGGCGCGCGGAGCGCAAAACAAGCCTTTCGCGCCTAACTTCGTGACCTCTGTGTCCTTCGCGGTTCCTCTTTGCTTGCCTTCGGCAGGAGCCGTCCGACCATTCCGGGGCTCACCCGATTGCTTTGCTTCCGGCGCCGAACAGGCTTGACGGCGCGCGCGGGGCAGGGTCGGAGAGGCGCTGACCCATAAGGATCGAAGCCCATCCCGTCCGCTGAGCTTTTCAATCCCCGCATCGACCGCGAGGCGCGCCGGCGGGCGACGATCGACCTCTTCGTGGGCGCCGCGGCGGCGATCGCGGTGATGGCGGTCGCGTGCTTTTCGCCGCGCGTGTTCATGGACGGCGACACCAACTGGCACGTCGCGGCCGGCCGCTGGATCATCCAGCACCTGACGGTGCCGAAGACCGATCCGTTCTCGTTCACCTACGCCGGCAAGCCGTGGATCGCGCACGAGTGGGGCTCGGAAGTGCTGATGGCGGGCGCCTGGCTGGCGGCCGGCTGGAGCGGGGTGGTGGTGCTGGTCGGTCTCGCCGCGGGGCTCTCCTACGCCCTGATCGCCCGGGAGCTGCGGCTGTGGCTGGGTCCGGTCGGCCAGGCGGTCGGGCTGGCGACGAGCTTCGCCTGCCTGCAGCCGTTCCTGTTCGCCCGGCCGCACATCATCGCCATGCCGGCGCTGGTGTTCTGGACCACCCGGATGCTGAAGGCTCGCCGGCTCGGCCGCGCTCCGCCGATCGAGCTCGCGCCGCTGATGGTGGTGTGGGCCAACCTGCACGCCAGCTTCATCTTCGGACTGGCGATCATCGGGCCCTTCGCGCTGGAGGCGCTGCTGGACGAGCCGGACAAGCTCCGCGTCGTCCGCGGCTGGGGCGTCTTCGGCCTGCTCTCGCTCGCGTTTTCGCTGGCGACGCCGCACGGCCTCGCCGGGCTGGAGTTTCCGTTCATGGTGCTGGGGATGAAGACGCTGGCCGACATCCTCGAGTGGCATGGCCAGACCTTCGCCCATGTGACCCTGTTCGAGACCTCGCTGTTCGTCACCCTGTTCTTCGGGCTTTGGCGTGGGGTGCGCGTGCCGCTGTTCCGTCTGCTGCTGCTGATCGCTCTCGTGCACATGGCGCTGCAGCACGTGCGCCAGCAGGCGGTGCTGGCGGCGCTGGCGCCGCTGCTGCTGGCCGAGCCTTTCGGCCGGGCTCTGAACCCGGCCCGGCCGGGCCCGCGCATCGTCTACCCCGAGGGCTGGCGGCCGGGCTGGCGCGTCCCGAGCGTCGCGCTTGCCGCGGTCGTGGCGGCGATCGGGCTGGGAGTCGTCGGCGCGCGGCTCGCCCAGCCGCTGGTGCGGCGCGACAACGTCAACGTGCCGGTGACCGCCCTGGCGCACGTGCCGCCTCAACTGCTCGGCCAGCCGGTGCTCAACGAATATGCGTTCGGCGGCTATCTGATCTTCAAGGGCGTGAAACCGTTCATCGACGGCCGCGCGGACATGTATGGCGACGCCTTCGTGCAGGAGTATCTCGCCATCGTCGGCGGCGCCGAGCCGGACGCCGACAACGCGCTGAAGCGCTGGCGCATCCAATGGACGATCCTGATGCCGCGCGACGCCCTGGTCGCCAGGCTCGACCACACCCCCGGCTGGCGGCGGATCTACTCCGACCCCTACGCCGTGGTGCAGGCCCGGGTCGACGCCCTGACTCCGCCTCCAGCGGCCCCGCCCGAGCCCGACCAGGGCAAACGTTCCCAGCCGAAACCCGTTGGAGCCGCCCGCTGATGCGCCTGATGCTGTTCGAAGCGGCCTATCGGCGCGTCCAGGGCGAGCTTGCGGCATTGTCGGCGCCGCCGGAGCTGCTGATCGTCGACCGCGAGGGCCGGATCACCCGCGACGGCGTGGCGCTGACCCCTGACGCAGCCCAGCCCGACGCGGCCTGGATGAGCGCCGACGGCATGATGGGCGCCGCCGCACGGGGGATGGTCGCCGCGCTCATGGCCGCGCGGAAGCCGGCGTGGGTGCAATCCGGGGCCGCCGGCGTCGACAATCCGATCTGGCGCCAGCTCACGGCCAGAGGCGTCGTGCTGACCACCGGCCACGGCCAGGCGATCAGCATCGCCGAGTACGTAATGGGCGAGGTGCTGGCGCACTTCCAGCGCCACCCGGAGCGCCGGGCGCACCAGGCGGCCCATGCCTGGACTCGCGTCCCGTTCCGCGAGATCGGCCGGATGCGCTGGCTGATCGTCGGCTTCGGCGCCATCGGCCAGGCGGTGGCGGAGCGAGCGAGGGGGTTCGGCGCGCACGTTACCGGCGTTCGCAGGTCTGGCGGGAGCCACCGGCTCGCCGATCGCATCGGCGGGCTCTCGGAACTGAAAGGTCTGCTGCCCGACGCCGACGTCGTGGTGCTGGCCGCGCCGCTGAACGACGCCACCCGCGGCCTCGCCGACGCCGACTTCTTCACCGCGATGAAACCGCGCTCGATGCTGGTCAACGTCGGTCGCGGCGACCTGGTGGACGAAGCGGCGCTGCTGGCGGCCCTGGAGCGCGGCGCGCCGGAGCACGCGGCGCTCGACGTCTTCCACGACGAGCCGCTGCCCGCGGACAGTCCGTTCTGGGATCACCCCAAGGTGGCGGTCAACCCGCACGCTTCGGCGTTCGGCGACGGCCAGGCCGCGCGCAACGATGCTATCTTCATCGAGAACTTGCGGCGGCGGCTGGCCGGCGAGCCGCTGCTCTACGAGGCCGATCCCCGCGATCTGGGCGATTAGCGCAGGAAGAGCTGCGCGAGCTCGTAGCCGCCCCATCCCCACGCGACGATGACGCCGGCCGTGAGGACGATCTCGAGGCTCGGAAGCCGGTCGCCGCGCCGGCGGCCGCGGGTGCGGCGCACGAAGTTCCGCGACAGGTTCTTTTCCTGCATCCAGGTGTAAGCGGGCATGTGTGCCGTCCGGAGACAGTGTTGATGACTGCCCCTCGCCTTCGCAAGCGCGGGGCCAACACCCTCTCCGGTCAGAACCTTCCGGCCTGGTAGTCCTCGAAAGCCTGCACCAGCTCGGCGCGGGTGTTCATCACGAAGGGGCCATGCTTGGCGATGGGCTCGCGCAAGGGCTTGCCGGCGACCAGAATCAGGCGGCCGCCCGACGCCGACGCGAGCCGCGCTTCCGACCCGGTGGAGAGCACGCCGATGCGGCCGGCGGGCAGGCGCTCGGCGGCCTCGCCCACCTCCGCCGCACCCTCGAAGACATAGACGAAGGCGTTGTGGCCCTCGGGCAGGGGCACGGTCGTCGCGGAGCCGGCGGGGAGGCGAAGGTCGAGGAAGATCGGCTGGGTCGCGCCAGGATCGACGGGACCGCGGACGCCGGCGACCTGGCCGGCCAGCACCTTGGCGATCGCGCCGCCCTCCAGCCGCACTTCGGGCACTTGGGCCGCGGCGATGTCCTGGTACTTGGGAGGACAAAGCTTGTCCTTGGCCGGCAGGTTCACCCAGAGCTGGAAGCCCTCCATCAGGCCGCTCTCCTGCTCCGGCATCTCGGAGTGGACGATGCCGCGACCGGCGGTCATCCACTGCACGGAGCCGGGGCCTAGCAGGCCCTCGTTGCCGGCGTTGTCCTTGTGGCGCATGCGGCCGGCCAGCATGTAGGTGACGGTCTCGAAGCCGCGGTGCGGGTGGCTGGGGAAGCCGGCGATGTAGGCGGCCGGGTCGTCGGAGCCGAACGCGTCGAGCATCAGGAACGGGTCGAGGTCGGGCAGGGCGGGCTGGCCGATGATGCGGCTGAGCTTGACGCCGGCGCCGTCGGAGGCGGGCAGGCCGGCGCCGGTCCAGACCAGGCGTCGAGGCGTGCGGGCGGGGGTGTGGGTGTCGGTCATGGTCGGCTATCTGGGGATGCCGCCCCGACCCGAAAAGGACTCATTTCCGGAACGTTCCGTTGCGTCCGTCTGCCCGCGGCGCCATCCTTCAAGCGAAGCCGCCGACCCATGGAGGCGCATCATGACGTTTTTCCGACTCGCCGGCGGCGCGGCGCTCGCAGCGCTCATCGCCGGGCCTGCTTTCGCGGCCGTGACGGTCATCGGCGATTCCTCCGCCCAGCAGTGCTCCGAGGCGGCCTTCCACGATCACGCCGACGAGGCTTCGATCCAGATCTGCAACCAGGCGATCGGCGATAGCATGCTCGGTCAGCGCGACTTGTCGGGCACCTACATCAACCGCGGCGTCATCTACATGAACCGCGGCGACTTCAACGATGCGCGCCAGGACTTCGACCGCGCCATTCAAGTCGATCCGAACATCGGCGAGGCCTGGGTGAACCGCGGCGCGATCGACATCCTCGACAAGCGCTTCAAGGACGGCATCTCCGACATCGACAAGGGGCTGAGCCTCGGCACCATGGAGCCCGCCAAGGCCTACTACAACCGCGGCGTCGCCTACGAATCCATCGACGACGAAAAGTCGGCCTACCTCGACTACCAGCAGGCCCTGACCTTGGACCCCAACTGGGACCTGCCGAAGCAGGAGCTGCTGCGCTTCACGGTCACCCGCAAGGACCCCAACGCTCCGGCGCAGTAACGTCGCTCAGGGCCGGACCTTCGCCGGCAGGGCTGCGACTTCGTCGGGGGTGAGTTCGGTGAGGGTCTTTGGCACGCAGGCCTCGTGGGTGTCGCGGACGTGGACGTCGAGTTCGATGGCCTTGCACACCATGCCGTTGTTGCTCACCGGGTGCAGCACCAGGGAGTAGGCGTCGGCCGTATCGCAAGGATTTTCGAAGTCGATGCGGAAGACGCGCCGCCCATTGACGCGCACGTAGAGCTTCGAAGGTCCGTCGAGCTTGGAGCCGCCGATGTCGCTCAGCCGAAAGCACGCGCCGCCATTGTCGCCGGGAGCGGCCCAGGCGACGGGAAACGCGAGGACCAGCGCCGAGGCGGCGCCGACGAGGAACGCGAGGGGTCTGGGCATCTGAGTACTCCGGACGGATGGACAAGGCGCGCAATTATCCGACTCGCCGGCCGGTTCCGCCAGCGCCTTGACCGCCCGCCGCCAGCGCGTAGTCTCGGGACGTTCTCCGGGGTGTCCCGCTTGAGGGACTGAGAGGCGGCTGAGGTCGCGACCCGCCGAACCTGATCCGGGTCATGCCGGCGAAGGGAGGGAACGGCGGGCTCGCCCGCTCCGACCGAACTAAGCTCAGGCTTGGCTCTCCTTAATGAGGAGCCTGCCGTGAACATCCAATCTCCTATCTCCAAGTCCGAGGGCGCCATCCCCACCGGCGAGCGGCCAGGGTCGCGGCGCGTGTGGGCGGAGGGGACGCTGCATCCTTGTGTGCGCGTGCCGTTCCGCGAGGTGGCGGTGCATCCCAGCGCCGGCGAGCCGCCGCTGACGCTCTACGACACCGCCGGACCCTACGCCGACCCGGCCTCCGTCATCGACGTCGAGCGGGGCCTGGCGCGGCCCCGCGACGCCTGGGTGGCGGCCCGGGGCGATGTGGAAGTGGTCGCGCCGCGCGCGGTGAAGCCGGAGGACAACGGCCACGCCCGCGGCCGGCACTTGGCCAAGGAGTTTCAGAACAAGCGCGCGCCCTTCCGCGCCAAGGGCGGCGCGGCGGTGACCCAGCTCGAGTACGCCCGGCGCGGGATCGTGACGCCGGAGATGGAATTCGTCGCGATCCGCGAGAACCTGCGCCGCGAGGCCGGCGCCGACGTGCTGCGCGACGGCGAAGACTTCGGCGCCTCGATCCCCGACTTCGTCACGCCCGAGTTCGTGCGCGACGAGGTGGCGCGCGGCCGGGCCATCATCCCGGCCAACATCAACCACGGCGAGCTGGAGCCGATGGCGATCGGCCGCAACTTCCTGGTCAAGGTCAACGCCAACATCGGCAATTCGGCGGTGCTGAGCCAGGTCGAGGACGAGGTCGACAAGATGGTCTGGGCGATCCGCTGGGGCGCCGACACCATCATGGACCTGTCCACCGGCCGCAACATCCACAACATCCGCGAGTGGATCCTGCGCAACTGCCCGACGCCGCTGGGAACCGTGCCCATCTATCAAGCGCTCGAAAAGGTGCACGGCGTCGCCGAGGACCTCAACTGGGAAGTGTTCCGCGACACCCTGATCGAGCAGGCCGAGCAGGGGGTGGACTACTTCACCATCCACGCGGGCGTGCGCCTGCCCTACATCCCGCTGACCGCCAGACGGGTCACCGGCATCGTCTCGCGCGGCGGCTCGATCATGGCCAAGTGGTGCCTGGCCCACCACCGCGAGAGCTTCCTCTACGAGCGCTTCGAGGACATCTGCGAGATCATGCGGGCCTACGACGTGTCGTTCTCGCTGGGCGACGGCCTCAGGCCCGGCTCGATCGCCGACGCCAACGACGCGGCGCAGTTCGCCGAGCTGGAGACGCTGGGCGAGCTCACCAAGGTGGCCTGGAAGCACGGCGTGCAGGTGATGATCGAAGGCCCCGGCCACGTGCCGATGCACAAGATCAAGGCCAACATGGACAAGCAGCTGGCGGCCTGCCACGAGGCGCCGTTCTACACGCTGGGGCCGCTCACCACCGACATCGCCCCCGGCTACGACCACATCACCTCGGCCATCGGCGCGGCGATGATCGGCTGGTTCGGCACCGCGATGCTCTGCTACGTGACGCCGAAGGAGCACCTAGGGTTACCCGACCGCGAGGACGTCAAGCAGGGGGTGATCGCCTACAAGATCGCCGCCCACGCCGCCGACCTCGCCAAGGGCCACCCCTCGGCGCGGTTCTGGGACGACGCGCTCAGTCGCGCCCGCTTCGAGTTCCGCTGGGAGGACCAGTTCAACCTCGGTCTCGATCCCGAGACGGCGCGGACCTTCCACGACGAGACCCTG